>DASQNL010000173.1:0-21745 GCA_035644995.1 Pyrinomonadaceae bacterium
ATTCCGCCGCGCCCGCCCGCGCCGCGCACCACACCAGACCGAGGCGCGAAAGATAACGCACGGCCACCTGCCCGAACTCGTAACGCCCGCGCCGCGTCGGCGTCAGCCCGTAAACCAGCCTCGCCGTCGTCTGCGCCGCAACTTCGAGCGACGCCTCGCGCGGCGACGAGAGACGCAACTCCGGCGGGTACTCGTCCTTGACGCGCAGGCGCAGAGGGCGCGGCGCGTGGTTCGCGATGCGGACGCGCACCTCCGTCTCCGCGCCGAGATGAAAACGCCCCGCGAGTTCGCGTGTGATCTCGACGCCCGCCGGGAGCGTGCGGCTCGCGCGCGCGTCCACGAAGACGAGCAGCAGGAGCAAGGCGTCGTAGCAGGCGACGTACCAGCGCAGGTTCGGCCACGACCACGCGAGCGACAGCGGCACGAAGCCGAGCGCGAGCAGCACATAAAAGAGTTTTGAGAAGATGAAGCGCATCCGCTTGCGGTGCAGGCGACCTCGACGAGTGTTCGATGAACCTCTCGCATACTAACGGCAGCCCCGAAAGTAAGCAAATTTACGGCGCGGCGCGGCAAAATTCTGGCGCGCATTTCCTAACGCGGCTACAATGCCCGTAACGCGCTTCAACATTCATCCGAGGTTAAACATGAAACGTTCGTTACTCGCGCTCTTTGTCGTCCTCTTCGTTTTGACATTCAACGCCGGCGCGCAGGAGAAAGACAAAAGCATCCGCACGCGCACGAAGGGCTTGCTGAAACTGGACGGCTACATGCCGCTTTACTGGGATGCCGAGGGCGGCAAGTTGCTGTTGGAGATCGAGCGTTTCAACGCGGAATTTCTCTATCAGGTGTCGCTCCCCACGGGCGTCGGCTCGAACCCCATCGGCCTCGACCGCGGCCAACTCGGCAGCACCAACGTCGTCTTCTTCGAGCGCACCGGGCAGAAGATTTTGCTCGTCCGCCCGAACTACCGCTATCGCGCCATCACGAACGACGCGCAGGAGCGGCGCGCGGTCGAAGAGTCGTTCGCGCGCTCCGTGCTGTGGGGCTTCAAGGTCGAGGCGGCGGAAGACGCGCGCGTGCTCGTGGACGCGACCGCCTTCTTCATGCGCGACGCGCACGGCGTCGTCGAAACTTTGCGCCGGACGAATCAGGGACGCTTCCAGTTGGACGAGTCGCGCAGCAGCCTCTACTTGCCGCGCACGAAAAACTTTCCGCAGAACACCGAGGTTGAAACCCAACTCACTTTCACCGGCGACGAACCCGGCCGCCTCGTGCGCGAAACCGTGCCGACGCCGCAGGCCATCACCCTGCGCCAGCACCACTCGTTCGTGGCCTTGCCGGACGCGGGCTACAGGCCGCGCCGTCTCGACCCGCGCGTCGGCGTGATGGGCGTGGAGTTTTACGATTACGCTTCGCCGATCACCGAGCCGATTGAGAAGCGTTGGATCAACCGTCATCGCTTGCAGAAGAAAGACCCGGCGGCGGCCGTCTCCGAACCCGTCAAGCCGATCATTTACTACGTTGACGCGGGCGCGCCCGAACCCATCCGCGGCGCGCTCATCGAGGGCGCGTCGTGGTGGAATGCGGCGTTCGAGGCCGCCGGTTTCCGTAACGCTTTTCAGGTCAAACTGCTGCCCGCGGACGCCGACCCGATGGACGTACGCTACAACATGATCAACTGGGTGCATCGTTCGACGCGCGGCTGGTCTTACGGCGGGAGCATCGAAGACCCGCGCACGGGCGAGATCATCAAAGGCAACGTCACATTAGGGAGCCTGCGCGTCAGGCAAGACTTCCTCCTCGGCACGGGCATGATTCCGCCCTACGCTCCCGGCGGCTCGCAATTGCACGGCGGCGACGCCTTTTGCGAACTCGGCATGATCCACGCCGACGACGACTACCTGACTCAAGACGCCACGACCGACGCCGCCGCCATGTCCGTCGCGCGCATCCGTCAACTCTCGGCGCACGAGGTCGGCCACACGCTCGGTCTCGCGCACAACTTCGCCGCGAGCGCTTACGCCGGGCGCGCGTCCGTCATGGACTATCCCGCGCCGCTGGTCGGAATCAAAAACGGCAAGTTGGATTTCTCGAACGCCTACGGGCGCGGCGTCGGCGAGTACGACAAGTTTGCGATACGTTACGCCTACGCGCAATTTGCGCCGGGCGCGGACGAGGCGGCCGAACTCGAACGCCTGCTCCAAGACGGCACGGCTCGCGGCATGCTCTTTATCTCCGACAACGATGCGCGCCCGCTCGGCGCGGCGCACCCGCTGGCGAACCTGTGGGACAACGGCGACGATCCGGTCGCGATGCTCAGGCACGAGATGGAAGTGCGCCGCATCGGCCTCGCGCAGTTCGGTTTGGGGAACATCCCGCGCGGCACGCCGCTCTCGATGCTCGAAGCCAAGCTCCTCCCGCTCTACCTGCATCATCGCTACCAACTTCAGGCGGCCGCGAAATCCGTCGGCGGGCTTTATTACACCTACGCCGTCAAGACCGCGACGGGCGTGAACCCGGCGCGCGTGCAGGAGATCGTCGCGCCCGCGCGTCAACGCGAAGCCCTCGCCGCCGTGCTCGACACGCTGCGGCCTGAAACGCTCGCCATCCCGCCGCGCATACTTGCGCTCATCCCGCCGCGCGCCTACGGCTACGAAGGCGGCACGGGCGAATACTTCCAGCACCGCGCCGACCCGGCCTTTGATCCGATTGCCGCCGCGACCGTCGCCGCCGACCTCGCCATTCTCCCGCTCGTCGAACCGCGCCGCGCCGCGCGCCTCAACAACTTTCACGCGCTCAACCCCGCGAACCCCGACTTCAAACAAATCCTCGACGCCCTCGTCGCGCGCACATGGATCGCCGACGCTCCGCGCGACCCGTATCACGCATCAATCGCACGCGCCGTGCAGAGTCTCACGGCGACGCGCCTGATGGACATCGCCGCCAACCCCGAAGCCGCGCCGCAAGTCCGCGCCGCCGCGACCGAAACCCTGCGCGACCTGAACGAACGACTTAAACTGCCCCCGGCCGACCCGGCCGCCGCCGCGCACCGCCGCGCCACCCGCGACGACATCGAACGTTTCCTCGCGCGCCCCGACGCTCCGCGCAAGCAGACCGCGCCCCTCCCCATCCCGCAGGGCGACCCCATCGGCGGCGGGAGTCGCCAGCCTTGACGATCCCGATTTGCGGGTGTGCTTTCTTGAGCGCGGAGGGCAATGGGAACTTCTCATCGGCGTTTGATTTCGACCGCATGCAGCTTCCTGTGGCTCGGCGGCCTCTGGCTCGCGCCGCTTCGCGCGCAGGAGGAGGAGGACGCGGCGGCCGTGAGTCTACAGGCGCGCCGGGTGCAAACTTATAACGATAAAATCGGAAGCAGCGAGGCGGAGCAGTGGCGGCTTGAGGATTTTCGCGAACTGTTGTTGAAGGATGCGAACTCGCAGGCTTTCATCATCGCCTACAACGGGCGTGTGGCGGCCTCGGAGCAGCCCCCGGCGGATGCGCCCTTAACTAAATCTCTTAACCGGCGAAGGCTCGTGCGCGCCGTTCGACGGTGTTCGTCAGCGCGGCACTTCGACCGTGTTGAGGATGTCGGTGATGACGCTGTCGGCGGTCGCGCCGTCGAGTTCGGCCTCGGCGCGCAGGCGCAGGCGGTGGCGCAGCACGGGGCGCGCGATGTCGCGCACGTCGTCGGGCGTGGCGAACTCGCGGCCGCGCATGGCGGCGAGCGACTTCGCGCAGAGCAGCAACGCCACCGAGGCGCGCGGGCTTGCCCCGTAAGCGATTGACGGGTGCTCGCGCGTGCGGCGCACTAATTGGACGAGATAATTCTGCACGCCCGTCTCCATCTGCGTGCGCCGCACCTCGGCGCGGCACTGCGAGATGGCGTCGGCGTCGGCGAGCGGGCGGATGTCGATTTGGTCGAGGCGGCGCGCGTTGAACCCCCTGTCCCAGTTGGCGACGACCTGTAATTCGTCCGCCGCCGACGGGTAGCCGATGATCACTTTGAGCAGGAAGCGGTCGAGTTGCGCTTCGGGCAGCGGGTACGTGCCTTCGTACTCGATGGGGTTCTCGGTGGCGAGCACGGTGAAGAGAGGCGAGAGCGGGTGGAGTTCGCCGTCAATCGTCACCTGCCGCTCCTCCATCGCTTCGAGCAGCGCGGCCTGCGTCTTGGGCGGCGTGCGGTTGATCTCGTCGGCCAGCAGGATGTCCGTGAAGATCGCGCCGCGCCGCAAGGAGAAGTTCGACGTGGCGACGTTGAAGACGTTCGTGCCCGTAATATCCGAGGGCATCAGGTCGGGCGTAAACTGGATGCGGCCGAAGTCCGCGCCGATGATGCGCGCGAGCGTCTTCACGAGCAGCGTCTTGGCCGTCCCCGGCACGCCTTCGATGAGCGCGTGGCCTTCGGCCAGCAACGCCACCAAGACCTGCTCGATCACTTCGTCCTGCCCGACGATCACCTTGCGCAATTCCGTCAGGATATGTTCGACCGTTGAAGAAACGTTTTGCAGCAAAATTTTGTGTCTCAGGATTGACGGCTGACGACTGAGAGAAAGACCTCTGCCGATTCCCGGTCGCCGGTTCCCGCCACTCCGGGTTCCCTTTCGATAAATTTAACGACCCCGAAGCTCAGCGAGCGGCGGCTTCCGCGGCGGCGAGCCACTCCGCGTATTTCGCCTTCGTGCGTGTGAGCCATTGCGCGACGATTTTAGTTTCGCCTTCGGCTTCCATCCCTCCGCCCGTCAGCAATTCCAACTCCTGAGCGTCGGCGAGTAGATTCTTCTTGATCTCGTGCTGCCCGTGCCGCAGAAAGTTTCCCAGGGAGAGAACTCTGTCCGGCTCTCCCGCCGGCAAATTACTCATGAGGTCGTTCAATAGGTGCGGCTCGGCCGCTTCCTCGATGCCGTTCGCCACGCCGCGGAAATAATGTGTTATTTCCGCGGGCGACAAATTATCTCTCTCGCCCCACGAATTAAACAACTCCATCACGCGGGTCAGAGGTTGAACGTGGCCGAGCGACTTGGCTCTGATCAAGGCCGCCAGCCCCGCCGCTCCTTCGTATGATCCGTCGGCGAAGACGACGGAACTGATCTCGATACTGTCCGTTTGCGTCGGGCGATAACCATCGTTCCCGGCGCAGGCGAGGTCTTCGCTCGCCATCTCCATCCGGTACGACTGGCCTGCTTTGATTAACGGGTGCAGGCGGGCGTCGGCGTGCCATTTGAGCGCGGTGAACTCGCCGAGTTTGTACGAATTGATCTGGATAGCTATCGCGTCTTTGTCCGAGCTATTCTTGAGCGATAGGCGATAGGGTTCGGGCAGCGCGGGAGCCTCCAGTTTCTCCACCGAGATCGAGCGCGTCCGGTTGATGACGCGCGGTGCGCGCGCCGCTCCCCCCAACACCTTCACGACCGCCACACTGAGAGGCTTCACGCCGTAGCGCGCCATGTCGCTCACCAACGCCCGCTCATTTGTCTGCAATGCGTATGAGCCGACTTGCCGCGCGCCGCTGTCGAAAAACTCTCCCATCCCGACCAAGACCTTCACGCGCCACATTTCCCCTTCCGTGCGGGCGGAAACTCTCACCATCCAGACGGTCGGTTGCGCTTCGCCGCGCGGCGAGGCGGGCGGCGGTTTCGTCAATACGAATTTCAACTCGCCCTGTTGCGCCGGCAGACGCTTTACGGGGGCGAACCTGCACCCCGCGTCATGCCCCCCGACCTCGATGACGTATTCAGGCGGAACCGGAAATTCTTGCCCCTTTTGCGCGAACGCGCCGTCCACGGCCAACAGGCAAACGAGGCACAAGAGAGATTGTGCGATCCGACGTGAGCGAGACATGCTTCCTTCTCCCTTTCAAACCGCAACGCCCGGCGCGTGAGTTAAAGTCGGCGGCGAAATAACCGGGTCGCTCTTTGCGGCACGAATCGCACCGGCTTTCGCCGAGGCGCGCAGGCGAGTCTAACGAAGAGTTGGAAGGAGACGCAAGAGTCGCGGCCTGCGCCGGAGGCGGCGGCTCCGCCCGCGCCCGTCAAGGCCGCGCCAACCTGATGCGCCGGGCGACCCTCTGTGCTAACATTCGCGCCGCCTGTGAAACGCGTCTCAGGCTCTACCGCCGCCGCCGCCGCCGTTGTTCCCGTGCGCCCGCGGCCACACATCCGCCTCAGCCATCGGTCATCTGAAAGGTCTGCTCTATGTTTAAAAGACCCTCCCTCGTTCTCGCACTCGTCTTCGTCTTATTCATTAACGGCCTTGGGCAAACTCAGCAGCCGCAGCAGCCGACGCCCCGGCCGCAACCCGCGCCCACCCAAACACCGCCGGACGATGACGACGACGAAGTGGTGCGGATCACGACCAATCTCATACAGGTTGACGCCGTCGTCACCGACCGCGACGGCAAACAGATCACCGACCTGCGCGCGGAAGACTTCATGATCTTGGAGAACGCGCGCCCGCAACAAATTACCAACTTCTCCTACATCAACGCGGGCGGCGCAGCCACGCCCGCGCGGCCGGAGACGCTCGCCAAAGCCTCGCCCCCGCGTGAGCGCAACGCGCCGATGATCCCGCCCGCCCGCCTGCGCCCCGGTCAGGTGCAACGCACGCTCGCGCTCGTCATAGACGATCTCGGAATGTCGGCCGACAGCATCGCCGTCGCGCGCCGCGCGCTGAGGAAGTATGTGGACGAGCAGGTTCAGCCGAACGACATGGTGGCGATCATCCGCACGAGCGCTGGCGTCGGCGCGCTGCAACAGTTCACCAACGACCGGCGGCAACTCTACGCGGCCATCGAGCGCGTGCGCTGGCTGCCGCGCGGCATCGGAGGCTTGAGCGCGCTCGAATCCACGAGCGACACGTCGAACGCAGCCCTCACGCCCGACAGCGTGGACGCCGACCGCTCCGGGCTTGCTGAGATCAACGAGTACCGCAAGGAGATGTTCACCGTCGGCACTTTGGGCGCGCTCAACTTCGTGGTGCAGGGCTTGCGCGAGATGCCCGGCCGCAAAGCCGTGATCCTATTTTCTAACGGCATGTCGATGATGGATTCGCGCGGCGAAAGCGCGCTCTACATCGGCATCCTGCGTCGGCTCGTCGATCTCGCCAACCGCGCCTCGGTCGTCTTTTACACGATTGACGCGCGCGGCCTGCAAACGACCAGCCCGACGGCCGCCGACGACACAGCGGGCAGCCCCATCGGAGCCGGCGGCGCTCCCGGCATCCCCACCCACCAGATCGGGCAGCGCGTGATCGGCGCGCGCTCCGGGGCGATGTTCGAGGGGCAGAGCGGCCTGAAGTATCTCGCGCAGGAGACCGGCGGCATCAGTCTCATCAACAGCAACGACCTGAATGCCGGCGTCCGCCGCGCGCTCGACGACATGCGCGGCTACTACCTGATCGGCTATCGCCCCGACGAGTCGGCCTTTAACGCGTCCACGGCGCGCCTGCGGTTCAACAGCCTGAAGATCGTCGTTAAAAACCGCCCTGACCTGCGCGTCCGCACGCGCAGCGGCTTCCTCAGCGTGTCGGAGGAGGCCACCCCCACGCCGCAGCGGCGCACGCGCGCCGGGCAACTGATGGCCGCGCTCACCTCGCCCTTCGGCAGCGGCGGCGTCGGCCTGCGCCTCACCTCTCTTTTTATCAGCCACACCGGCAACGATTCCGCGATCCGCTCGATGTTGCTCATCGACCCGCGCACGCTGACCTTCACACGCCAACCGGACGGACAACATCAAACCGTGATCGACCTCATGGCCGTCACGTTCGGCGAGAACGGCCAGCCGGTCGATCAACTCAACCGGGTCGAGACGATCCGCGTGCCGCCTGAATCATTCGAGCGTTTTCTCAGTCAGGGCATGATCTACGATCTGCATGTGCCCGTGAAAAAACCCGGCGCGTATCAACTCCGCATCGCCGTGCGCGACACGGCGACCGAGCGGGTCGGGGCGGCCAACCAGTATGTCGAAGTGCCGAACCTGAACCGCAAGCGGCTCTCGATGTCGGGCTTGGTCGTGGCTTCCGCCCCGGTCGAGTCTCCGGTTAAAACGACGAACGCCGTGGCCGACAACAAAGGCGCGGTTTTCATCGAAGACGTGCAGGCTAATCCCGCCGCGCGCCGCTTCCGGCTTGGGATGATGTTGGATTACGGCTTCGTCGTCTACAACGCGAGGCTGGATCGCGCCACCCAACGCCCGCAGTTGACCATGCTGGCGCGGCTCTATCGTGAGGGTCAGGAAGTGTTCGCCGGTCAAGCGCAGCCGCTAGACACCGGCCGGCAGACCGCCCTCAACCGTATCGAGGCCGCCGGACGACTGCAACTCGGTTCGGAACTGCGCCCCGGCGAGTACGTTTTGCAAATCGTCATTACGGACGCGCTCGCCGATAAGCAGCATCGAACCACGACCCAGTGGATTGATTTTGAACTCGTTAAATGAGCCTGAGCCGTTGCGCCAATCGTAGCTCTGCGAGCCAATCGTAGTTCTGCGAGTCTGACGCTCATCTCGCTCCGGCCTGTTTGATTTCGCGTGCGCGCATGCGGATGCCGAGCGTGCGTTCGAGTTCGCGCAGGCGTGCGACGAGCGCGAGCGTTTGGCGCGGCGTGACGGGCGCGCCGTTGATGGCATCTTCACACTCGCGCATCAAGGATTCGATCTCGTCGCGGCTGCGGCCTGAGCGTGCGGCGACCGCGGCGGCGATGGTCGCGCGCGGTGCGGAAGTGTCCGCGCCGCCGTATCGCGCCAGCGCGCGACGCGTGCGCCCGTAGATGTTTTCGACGGCGAGGTCGAAGGCGCGGGCGCGTTGTTGCAGTTCGGCCATCGAGGCGACGAACTCCAACTTGGAACGCCTGTCCACGTGCGGCGCGGGCAGCGGACGCCCGAAGCGACGCCCGCGCGTCCAGACCACGGCCGCCGCGAGCAGAAACAGTTGCGCGCACATGGCGAGGACGGGCGTGCCCGCGAAGTAGGCGGCAAACTGGTTGCGCGTCGTGCCGCGCCCCTGATGAAACTCGTCGAAGGCGATGAGACCTTTGCCGCCCGCCCCCAAGACGACGTTCGCGGCGAGTTGCAGATTGTCCGCGCGATTGATCCCGCGATTGGCGACGATGAAGGGATCGCTCAAGACGACGATCCGCCCGCGCCCGCGCGCGAAATCCGCCAGCAACGCCCCGCGCTCGTCGCTCAAGTGAAAGACGGGCGCGCGCTCCTCCGGCGCGGGCGCATTTTCCGCTTCAACGTCCGTGGCCGCGTCGGCGGGCGGCGCGTCGGCGGTGCGCGGGTCGCCGACGGGAATCTTCCTCTCAACGGGCGTCCCGGCGGGGAAAGACGGCGTCGGTGTCTCGCTCTCGCCGGTCATGGCTTCAACGCTCCCGCCCGTCGTTGCTTCATCACTCCCGCCCGCCTCATCATTCGTCGCGTCGTCGCTCGTGTTGCTATTACTCTCCGTCGCCGCGTCGTTCTCATTTTGCGCGTCAGGCTCCTCTCGGCTGACGATGACGGGCGCGCTCGTCGCATCGGGAGATGCATCCCCCGTCTGCCCGCCCGCGCTCTCGTCCGGCGCAATGCGCACGGCGCGCAGGCGACCGGCGTAGCGTGAGGGCGCGACGCTCACGACATCGCGCGTCAAGAGCGTCGGCTGCGCGGGCGCGAGCGGCGGCGCGTCGCGCGTCAGAGCCTCCGTGTCGTCGGCGCGCAGGGTCGGTTCGGGCAGCGGCGCGCCGCCGTGCGTGGAAACGCGCCACGCGTCGCCCTCGATGAGCGACGCGGGCGGCGCGCGGTCGATGACGACCAGACGCCCGCCCGCTTCCACCCATTCCAACAAACCGTTCACTTCCTCCGGCTTGAACTCAAGGCGCGTGCGGCCGACGATGACGAACGTGGCAGGCCGCGCGTCCTCCGCCATGCCGGCGAGCGCGGCGGGCGGCTCGCGCCAGCGCATCACGCGCTGCCCCGACTCTTCCAAAAACTCATACAACGCGCGCGTGCCCGAAGGCCCCGCGTTCAACGTCGAACGATCCGGCCGTAACTCCAACTCCGCCTCCCGCTCGACGCGCACGTACGACGCCGCGTTCAAAGCGACGAGTAAGACCGCCAGCGCGCCGACGAAAACCGTGATGGAGAATTTTCCACGCATAAGGAAGTTTCGAGTTTCAGGTTTCAAGTTTCAGGTCTGAGGCTTCTCAGGTACTTCAACTCGAAACCTGAAACCTTCAACCTGAAACTTTGATGGCTTCCCGGCAACGGGAGCGGAAGTCGTGCCAGTCGGCATCGGTCGCGGGGGCGCGGCCGTACCAGTGGCGTTCGTAGTTGTGCGTCAACGGCTGCATGTCGCCGTAGAGCGCGACGCGGTCTCGCTGGAGGGCGGAGAGGTAGTCGCGGTTGGTTTTGTGCGCGGCTAGGCGCAGCACGCGGCGTTCGCCGAGTTCGAGGAGGACGGCGATGTAGGCTTTGCGGATCGCGCCGCGCAGGTCGCCCGCGCGGGCGAGGGCCTCGCCCTGCTCGATCAAGTCGGCGGGCGTCTGGCCGGGCGCGAGGCGTTCGCCGAGCACGACGCGCGGCTCGCGCTTGGCCTGCTTCCGGGCGCGATTGCGCGGCAAAAGTTGCGCGCCGTATTTCCAGAGCACGTAGATGATGACGGCGGCCGTGAGCGCGAAGACGAAGAGACGCGCAACGACGGAGAACGTATTGGCCGCGTCCTCGCCAACCGGACTCGACTTCGGCATCAGGCCGTCCAGCCAAGCCTTGAACTTTTTCCAGAGACGCGCCAGCGCGGTGTCTTCGGCGGCCTGCTCGTTGTACTCGCGGCGTCGGAGGATGTTGTTCAAACGACCCTTCTCGGCCTCTTTGTCGCGCGCGACTGGCGCCGCGTTCGCCGCTTCCGCGAGGCGCGCATCGAGCGCGCGCAGACGCTCGGCGACGCCGAGCAGTAGTTCGTCGCGCTGGCCTGTTTCGCTCGCGGCGAGTTTCGCGTAGCGGTCTAGCTCATCGTGCAGCCAGCGGTTGTCGACATCGAAGGCGACGCCCGCGCCTTCGATTTTTTCATGCGCGGGAAGCGCGGCGCGCACCTCCTGAAAAGTTCTCTGTTCGAGCGCGACGAACTCCGGCGCGTTCGCGCCGCTCGTTTCGTCGAACTCCCAATACAACGCCTCCATTGCCTCCGCCGCCTGGCGGGCGCGGGCGCGGTAGTCTTCGAGCGCGGCGGCGGCGGCTCGCGTTGGCATGGCGAGGAAGCAGCAGAGCGAGGCGCAGAGAAACGCCGCGAGAGTCTTCGCGTGCGACGCGCGGCGACGACGACGGCGGGGCATGTGGGCGCGGGCGTTCATGGCAAGTTCCCGTCCGTGATTGTTGTGGCGTCGGCGGGCGCGGGCGCGTGGGCTACCGGCGCGTGGGCGGGCGCGGGAAAAGTGTGCGGGCGCGAGGGGGGAAGCGTCTGCGTCTGTTGCGGCGCGGGGGTCTTCGAGATGGCGGGCGTGAGCGGCGCGAGTTGGCCGCCGGGCAGGAGCGGCATCTCGCCGAGTCTTTGCGCGGCCATGAGTTCGATGTCGTAGCCTTCGTGGCGCACGCGCTCGTCCACATACAGGAGCGAGAGGCCGAGCATCCACACGGGCGCGAGCAAAATCGAACTCGCCTGCGTCAACACCTGATAGCCGACGGCGTACCAGACCGGCCACTCCGCCTGATCGAGCGCGAGCGGGTTGATGCCTTGCAGGTAGCCGTACCAGCCGAGCGGGATGATGAAAAGCATCAAGGCCGAGTAAGTGGCGAAAGTGGTGAAGACGAACATGGCCGTCAGGCGGCGCACGTTGCCGCGCGCGAGCGTGATGCTGCGGCCGATGGCCTCGAACACGCCGCGCCCTTCGACGAGCATCACCTGCGGCACGTAGGCCGCGCGCCCCACGATGGAGAAGAAGAGAAAGAGCGCGGCCGCCGTGATCAAGACGAACAGCAGGATGCCGAGCAGGCCGCCGAACCACGTTACGCCGCCCCCCAACGCCAACGCGCCCCCGGCCACCATCACCACCGCGAGCAGCCACATGAAAGCGATGATCATGCCGACGATCCAACCGAAGAGTCCGATGAGAAAGAGCGCGCCGACGAGTCCCCAGAAACGCGCGCGCACGCTGCGGTAGATCGTGCGCGCGGCGACGGGTTCATCCCAGAGCAGGTGCATCACGAGATTGCGCGACGCGCCGCCCATCACGAGCAGGAAAAAGAAGCTCCCCGCCATCAACAGCAACCACCCGACCACGGCCATGCCGACGTAGAGCACGAGCCGGACGCCGCTCCCGGTGGCGGGGATGGCGTGCATGCTCACCGTCCACAGCACGGAGCCGGTGGCCGAGCCGATAACGGGCGGCGCGGCCGTGCGGATGAGCGTCAGGAAATGGCGACGGTAGAGGCGGATCGTGCGATCAATGAGATCGCCCGCGCCGAGCGGTGACAGCGATAAGCGACTGGCGGCGGCCATGTTGGTCTGCATCGAACGAGAAGATTTCGGATGAGCGCGCGTGTCGGTTGAGTTGGACGAACAGATTCTAGCACACGCCGCAAACGTCGTTCACCGCCGACGCGCCGCAAACTATCGGCAACCTCAAGGCCGCCGCTCGCCAAGCCTCAGGAGCCTTCGCGTTCAACTTTTGCTCCGGCGCTTGTCGAACGGAGTCGCCGCTCCGTCACGTCGATCTCGTCGCGGGCGCGGGCGGGCGACTGATTCGAGGATCAGGCGGCCGGCTCACGGACGCTTGCTTACAGGGATCGAGTAGGAGCTATAATGCAGCCGTCTCCACTTCCCCGGCTTCGGCTCAAACAAGAGGTACAAGATGAAGAACATGAGTTTGGTACTTTGTGTGATTTTGCTCGGCGCGATCAACGCCTCGGCACAAACTTCTTCAAGCGACTCCGCTGCGCCCGACATCGTCGTGCTGCAAAAAAACTGGCGGCTTCAGGTGCGCAATTCAACGCTCGACGACGACCCGTTTAGCCCGAACGCGGAATTCAATGAAGCCTTGCGCGTGCAGCGCGCGAACGAAATTCAGAATGCGATCAGAGCCAGAGGCTCGGAATCGCGCCAGCCGCCGCCGCAGCGGCCTAGCAAAAACCGCGACATCACCGCGGAGCCGTCCGAGACGTACCTTTATCAAGTGAAGATCAGAAACACGGGGATGAAAACGATCCGGGCAATCGATTGGGGATACCTGTTCCTCGATCCGAAAACGCAGCAGGAACTAGGGCGGCATCGCTATTCATCAAATAAAATCAAGATTCGCCCCGGCCAAAACAGCGAACTGGTCGGGCGCACCGGCAGCACGCCGACTTATATCGTCAACGCCAAGAATGTCGGCAAGGACATGACCAAGCAGCTTTTCGAGCAAGTCGTGATCTATCGCATCGAGTATGAAGACGGAACCGTCTGGCAAAATCCGGCCAAGTAAGTTTACCGCGGTCGAGTTTCCGCGATCCTTACCGGCCGGACTTTTGCCGACATACGTTTTTAACCGTGGCCGCCCGCGCGGGGCGACCGCGCGGGCAAACTCTTTTCTCCGAGAGAAAATCTAGTTTGCTTCCACGTTGAAACTCTTCTCCTCAATCGGTTGGTTGAAAGCGAATTGATCGAGGCTCATATCCCACTTGTGGATGGTTGTGCCCTGCCGGTTCTGGATTTCCAACACGAGTTTGTAGGTATGCGGCAGAATCAGCTTGCCCTCTTCCTTGAAGTCCGAAAAATCTTCCGTCATTTTGAACCGCCGCGCCTCCTGTTTGGTCTGGGCATCAATGCCCCCCCCGCTGAATCCGGCTCCCGCCACCCGTTCATACAGCGTCCGCACGTGCTGAAAGGTTTTCGCGTCGAAGTAGAGGCTGATTTGCAGGTCTGAACCCTTGTTCGGCATGTATTTCAGCCGATGCACCGGCTGGTCGCCGATCTTGTCCGTCCCCGCGTATTCCAATCTCGGCTTTCGCTCCGCCAGATTCAGCAGCGGCCAGGCCGAAGAGAGCACGCCGCTCATCAGTCCTTCTTTGAAGATGGTATCGTGAATCAGAATAAAGCTGCCGAGGGTGGAACGCTCTCCCGGCCTCAGGTAGCCCACGGTGAACTTCTTCCCGTCGAACCCGAACTTCTCGCCGACGTAATCCGGGTTGTCGAATCCCATCCCGAACAATATCTTGTTGTTTTCCGAAGCCAGAACGGTGCGTCCGTCAATCGCGCCGATGCCGGTTCGCCCTTTGAACACGGCGCGCGAAATGCCGGCGGCGACGCGGCTCGACGCGCGCGCGCGCGCGGCCTGTGTGCCGAGGGATTCCAGATGTTTGGCGACCACCTCTTCGGCCTTCATTTTATCCTGCGCGAGGGCGGTCGAGGTCAACGTGTTTGTTAAAAAGAGTGGTGCGGCGATTAAAGCGCAGAACAGGGTCAGAGCGCGCCGGCGTAGACGAATCTTTCTCATTTTAGTCCTCCTTCGAGACGTGCATCACGGGGCGGCGGAAAACCGCCCCGGCGAAGTTTGCGGCTTGTGATTCTATAAGTTTGAAATAGTGACGTTAGGTGGGCGTTTTTGTGCGGGAGATTGCCATCACGCGAGCGTCACACGGCGGAGTATATTCCGTTCGGGCGATTATAAACCAGTCCCCGGAAGCCAACCAGCACATACAAAGCACGCGGTCTGTAAATAAAAGAGGGCGGCGCTTTTTTGCAAAAGCGCCGCCCTCAAGAGTTAGTCGCCCTGATTCAGAGCCTCAGGACGCCATGTTAAAACTCGAAGCGCGCTCCGAACTGCACGATGCGCGGTGCATAAGCATTCCCCGATCCAGTGAGCCGACCAAAGTTGGTGCTGCCCACGTCGAGGTTGCCTGAGAAGAAGTTGGCACGATTGAGCACGTTGAAGACCTCGGCGCGAAGTTGCAGCCGGGTATTCTCGGTGATGCCGATGTTCTTGAGCAGGCCGGCGTCCCAGTTGATGTAGACGGGGCCGTTCAAGAAGTTACGCGCCAAGTTGCCGGTCGAGCCAGCCTGATTGGGGAAGAAGACCTGACCGGCGAAGGGCGCCGTGCCGACCGGGTTCGCGCCGCGCACGCTGACGATGTTGAAGCCGGGCGGAAGCGGTTGATTCAGGTCGAAGCCCGACATCGTCTGCCCCGTCGCGTTGTTGGTCGCCGTGGCGAACAACGCGCTGGGGTTGATGACGAACACGCCGTTCGGCGTTTTGAACACACCGAACAATTCCTTGATCTGATCGCCCGACAGCGAGGAGGTGGCCGGCTGGTTGGCCGAACGTCCGGCACGGTTCAAGGTGCCGCGCGCATCGGTGATGGTGGTCGGCACGCCCGAACTGATGTTGATGATGGACGAGATTTGGAACCCGCCGATCAGTCTGTTAACCACGCCGCCCTGGTTGAAGAAACGCTTGCCGTTGCCGAAGGGCAGTTCGTATTGGCCGTTGAAGTTGAAGGTGTGCGCACGGTCGTAGATGGCGCGCGCGTAGTCGAGTTGCGGATTCTCGTTATCGAGAAACGGTTCGACGCGCGTCTGGTTGACTTCGTCGGTGCTGCCCGTCACGTTCGTCAGAATTTTCTGGAACGTGTAGTTCGCTTGCAGCGCCAGCCCGCCCGTAAAGCGACGGCGGAACTCCGCTTGCAGCGAGTTGTAGTTGTAACGGCCACCGTTGGTCGTGAAGTTGACGACGCCCGAGTTCGGGTTGGCGACAAACTTGACATCACCCTGCAAAGAGTTCTGCAGGTAAATGACCGCCAAATCCGCCGGCACGCCGTTGCGAATCTGCGTCAGGATGGTGGCGTTGGTGAGCAACCCGCCGCTCGCGAGATTCGGGAACACGGTGAGCGCCTGGCTTCCGGCGACGTTCGCGTTCTGCGCGGCGCTGACCGGGAACGGAGCCAAGAGGACAGCGAGTTGCGCATTGGTGGCATTGGGGTTGGCGTTGATGATCTCAGTTCTGCGCGCTTCGACCAACGCCAGGTTCGACTGTGCGCGAAGGAAGTCCGGCAGGAACCCGTTCTTACGAATATCAACCTGATTGTAGTCAATCGAACGCGTCAGCTCTTTGCTGTAGCCGCCGACGTAGCGAATCTCGATGACACTCTGGAATCCGACTTCACGCTGGATGCCGAGGTTGTATTCGTAGTTGCGCTGAACCTGGAAGTTCGGGTCAACGAGTGAAATCGTTCCGAAGTTGACGCCCGTCTCGGCGTTGTTCTGCTGGAACGTGCGACCCGTATTGACCGACGTGAACGCCGAAGGCGGCACGACGATGGGCGCGAGCGTGGGCGCGTTGGCGGGGCCGATCACGCGGAACTGGGTGGCGCCGTTGGCGGCGCCGCCGAAGCGTGCGTTGGCCGTGGTCGAACCCAAACCGGAATTGTTGAGCGAGGCGTTGTCGGGCGCGCGCACGTACTCGTCGTTGACGTAGTTGACGCGGTAGCCGCCGCGCAGGACGGTGCGGCCTTCGCCGGGTAACAAGGAGCCGAGGAAGCGGTTCGTGAAGTTCGGCGTGTAGGCGAAACTGATATTCGGGCCGAAGTTGTTTTTGTCGGCCTTGAAGAAGTCTCCCGGGTTACCGGCGTTGCCGCCGATGAATTGGAACGAACCGACCGGGTTGAGAATCGTGGCAATGGGATCGGCTCCGTTCGGGACGACCGGCTCAAGATACAACCCTTGCGGGTTATTGAGCGGCGTGTAGAGTTCGTAGCGCAGACCGAAGTTCAGCGTCAGTCTTTGCGAAACGCGCCACTGATCCGAGATGTAGGCCGCATAGTTGTTGAAGTTCAGTTGACGAACCGAGTTCGCGCCCGCGACGAACCCGGAGGTCTGGCTCACGGCGTTCACGGTCTGCGTGCCGCCGCCGACGACGCCGCCGAGCAGGTAGCGCAGGCTGTTAGCTCTGGCGAGGTCGGTCGTGTTGATGCCGCCGGGGAACAGTCCCGCAGCCAAACCGGGGGTCGCTGTATTGCCGGTGGTGCCGAGGGCATAGGTGGGAGTGACGCCGGCGTTGTTGAGCGCCTGAATGCGATAGTACTGACCCTGCGCGCCGAAGCGAAGCGAGTGGTTACCGCGCGTGTAGCTGGCGTTGTCCTGAATGTTGAAGTAGTCCGTGTTGCGGCCTTGGCTCTGGAAGCTGGGTTCCGGGTTGGTCACGAGCGGAATGGTCAGCAAGAACGGAAGATTGCGCGGGTCGTTCGTCGCGTTGAAGAACGGTTCCGAGCGCTGATACCCGCCGCGAATCTCGTTGGAGAAAGCCGCGGTCGGCGACATGCGGTAGGCCGCCACGAACAAGGTCGTCGGGCCGCCCTGCGTGACAAACGTGCCGGAGGAGAAGCCGGCGCCAATGTCGGTGCGGGCGTCGCTATTTTTGTTGCGCTTGTAGATGAAATTGAAGGAGTTGGTGTCGTTGAAATCAACGTCGAAGCGGCCGGTGATGGCATCACGATTTTCCGGATTGCTGCGCTGGAACGCAACGGTCTGGAGGAAATTGATGCCGGTCAAGGCTCCATTACCGGAGGTCGGCAAGTTGTTGATGATGCGACTCTGGATGGTGGGGTCAACTCCGAGCACGCCGCCCGCCGTGGCGGGGATCGGGTTGGTCAACCCGGTGCCGGTCAAAACGTTGACGGTGCGCAGCACAGGCCCACCGCTGGCAACGGGCGTATTGTCCAGATAGCTAAACGTGCCATTGCGGGCTGTGGGCAGCAGCGTGGTCGTCGAAATCGGAACCTGATTGGCTAAACGGAAGCCTTCGTAGTTCGCGAAGAAGAACGCTTTGCCCCTCAGGAACGTCGGGCCGCCTTCGCCGAAGCGCGGCACCGTGACGGGGCCGCTGATCGTGCCGCCGAACTGGTTGCGGTTCAGGAAAGCGCGGGGAACGTTGTTGAGGTTGTTGAAGAAGTTGTTAGCGGCAAAAACCGAATTGCGGTTGAACGCGAACAGGTTGCCGTGGAAATCGGCGCCGCCGCGCGGCGTGACGAGCACGACCTGCGTCGAGCCGGTGCCGTATTCCGCGCCGGCGTTCTGCGTGATCACCGTAAACTCGCCCGTATCGTCAACGGTCGGCTGGTCTGACACGAAGCCGTTGCGGATAAAGTTGTCTTGGACGTTCAGACCGTCGCGCGTGTAGTTGACCGACGAGGAGCGTTGGCCGTTGATCGAACTGCTCGTGGGATTGGAACCCGCGATCAGGTTGAGCAGCGAGAGCGGGTTGCGGCCGTTGATGGGCAACTCTCTCACCTGGCGGGGGGTGACGGCGGTACTCAACTCGCCGTTCGAGGCATTGATCACATCAGCCCCGGCCACCACTTCCACCGTCTCATTGATATTACCGACCTCAAGCGTCGCGTTCAAAGTGTAGTCGCGACCGACGTCAATCTTAAGATTGCTGGTGTTGAAGGTCTTGAATCCTTGCGCCGTGACCGTCACGGTGTACGTCCCGGCCTCGAGCTGAGGGATGTTGAAAGAGCCATCCTCGCTCGCTTGCGCGGTCTGTTCTTTGCCGGTCTGATTATCTTTCGCTGTAATGGTGGCGCCGGGGATATTGCCGTCAGGGCCGGCAACAGTTCCGACAAGGCGACCGCCAGTGCCTTGTGCAACTGCCAACGCAGTGAAGGCACACATCGCCAACACCGCTAACATAAATCTCTTCATTGTGGACTCCTTAGACAAGTAGGCTCTTTTCACAGGCTTACCCCTATAGTCATTCCTTAAAATGAATGCTTAGAGGCGGAAACAGGATTTAGTGTGGTTTTCCAAGAGACGTTATTGCGTCAAGTAAGAAAATCCGTACTTAATGCTTAATCAGACGTGATGCTCGCAAGAACTATGCCGCCACCCGGAGCTTCCGCACGAGTTGCTTAAGTTGTTTATGTTGTTGAATTAAATTGATGAAGGGGTCGGGAGGGGCAGGCGGTTATTGCTAAATTTGGATTCTCTTCTACAAATTATCGGATTTCTACAATAAATTAATCAGGCACACCGGCGCATGCCCCGACCCGCTTCTCCGATTGAGCTTCCCGCGATGAACCGAATCTTCATTTTACAGTTTGAAATTTGACGCGAGGGCGAAACGCGGCCGTCTCGACTTAAAGCGTCCGGCGACCGGCGGCCGGGCGACGGATGGGCAGCGGGTAAGTTGGTGCAAGGATTGGGGTTTAGGCTCAAACGCGAGCTTTCAGCCATTGAGCAGCAGCCGGGCGAAGCCCTCGAAATCCAACACGCGCAGAGGCAGGCCGAGTTCTCTTTCGAGTTCGTCGCGCTTCGTGCCGTCGAGCATGACGGGTTCATCGGATTTGAACATGACGCTCGGCAAAATAGCGAACTCGCCCTCGATTTGCTCGCGCACGGCGAGCACGTCGCGCCCCGTCACCAGACCGGCGACGACGATGTCCGACCCGAAGTAAGTGTTTTCGACGGGCAACACCTTCAGTCGGACGCCGAAGGTCGCGTTGAGGGGCGCGACGAGCGTTTCCAGTTCGGGCGCGAAGAGTTTGCCGGTGAGAATTGTGGCGTGGAGGCGCGCGGGGTTCCGCGGCGGGCGGCGTTCGAGCCTGCGCCGGAGTTTTTGAAACTCCTCGCGGAAAGAGCGCACCATGCCGACGCCGTCCTCGATCTGCGGGTAGTCGCCGTAGTGGCGGCGCGAGGGGACGCTCATCCCGGCGCGCAGGTAGAACTCGTCGCCGAGAAAAGCGAAATTTGTGCCGAAACGGGCGTGCATTTCGCGCTGCAACCGCCTGACCTGCCGGATCGCGCTCCGGCAAAACTCCGGCGTGACGGGCGTGAGCCGGGGGTCTGTGTTGTAGCGCGTGAGGCCGAGCGGCACGATGGCGACGCTGCGCACCAGCGGATGGTCTGCGGCCAAATCTCTGACCGTGCGATTGAGAATCTCGCCGTCGTTAATCTCCGGGCACAGCACGACCTGCGCGTGAATCTCGATCCCGGCGTCGAGCATGCGCCGCAGTTTCGAGCGAATATCCGCGCGTTTTTGATCCACGCCGAGCAGGTAAGCGCGCACTTCGAGGTCGGTCGCGTGGACGGAGACGTACTGCGGCGTGAGCCGTTGTTCGATGACGCGCTGCATCTCGGCCTCCGTGATCGAGGTGAGCGTCGTGTAGTTGCCGTAGAGGAAGGAGAGGCGCACGTCTTCGTCGCGGAAGGAGAGGGCGGGGCGCGCGTCGGGCGGGTTGCCGTGGCAGAAGCAGAAGAGACACTCGTTGGCGCACTGGCGGGGCACGATGTTCTCAAACTGCAACCCGAAATCCTCGCCCTCGCCGCGCTCGATCTCCAACTCCCACTCCTCGCCGTTTCGCTTCAACACGTCGAGCGTCAGTTCGGTTTCGCCGCCCGTCTGGAAGCGGAAATCGAGATAGTCGCGCACGACGCGCCCGTTGACGCGCACGATGCGGTCGCCCGCTTCGAGTTCCAACTCGGCGGCCAGACTCTCCGGCGCGACCTCGGAGACTTCCACGCCGCGGCGGCGAATCTGCGTGATGGCTGGGGTGACGGCGAATTCGTACATCTTAAATCAACCACTCTCAGGCGGAGACCGACAGGTCAAAATTTGCGACCCTGACGAAACGAACAGTATCGTCTATCGCACCGGCGGATTCAACTCGCCGGCGCGTCAAAACGCCGCAAAGGCATGGTGCAATCTGACCGCCCCGGATGCCAAAATGATGTGTGTGGACAACTCCGCGCCCCGGCTTTTAAGGTATTTCAATTGGCCGGAACTCCCTTCCCTCTCCTCACACTCTTCCCAATTTTACGGCAAGCCTTCTATTCACCCGAACTTGCGCGCTTCGGCTGGAGCGGCCTGTCCGCGTTGTCGCGCCGACTCCGGCCGGGCGACGCTGGCGGGCACGCCGCTTGCCATAGAACAGGCAACGCCGCCCGCACCCGCCAGGGTCGGACGAACAGTTTTACGGGGTTTCAATTTCATCAATGAGCATGTCTGAGACAGTTCTCGACCAGCCGGTCGCGCCAACCGACACTCCCCCGCCGATTCACGCCAAGCCGACCGTCCTTCTCGCGGAAGACGACGCGGCGGTGCGTCGCTATCTCGAAGTTATCCTGCGCCGCGCGGGCTACACGGTGATCTGCGCCGCCAACGGACTCGAAGCGATCAAGGCCGCGTTGTCGTCAAAAGTAGACGCCGTCGTGACCGACGCTTTGATGCCGCATCTGAGCGGAAACGAACTCTGCCGCTACCTGCGCGCCCGCCCCGAACTCGCGCGCATCCCCATCCTGCTCCTGAGCGGACTCGAACCGAACGCCGACGCCCACGCCACGAGCGTCCATGCCGACGCGCACCTCACCAAACCCGTCCGCCCGGAAGATTTCACCGATTGCCTCGCCCGCCTGCTCGCGGCGAATAACTGATCCGATCTTCCGACGACCTGACCTTTCTCAAGTCTTGGTCGCCGCTTCTCACGAAATGAAAGAGGCCGCCCCCCGTGCGCACAAGGGGGCGGCCTCTTTACATTTGATTAAACCGGCGACGCGCCGGAAAGCGCGTGCCGCCGCGACGCTAACGCGCGGAGACTAACCCTTCGCCGTCGACTTCACGCCGAGCATTTCGTCGAACGGCGTGTAAGTGAGGTTCTGCGCCTGCGCGACGGCCTCGTAGGTCAACTTACCGGCGTAGGTGTTGACGCCTTCCTTGAGACCGGGGTCGCTTGCGACGGCCGAGAGAAACCCTTTGTTCGCCAGTTTCAAAGTGTAGGGCAGGGTCGCGTTCGTCAGGGCGAAGGTCGAGGTGCGC
>DASQNL010000174.1:0-3572 GCA_035644995.1 Pyrinomonadaceae bacterium
ACGCCTCGTCCAGCACATGCCTGTACTTCGGCACGCGCCCGTCGGCGGTCGTCACCACGCGCACCAGCTTGCGGTCGCGCAAACTCTCCAACGCCCACACGACCGTCCGCTCGTCGAACGCCACCACCGGCTCGCGGTTCGACAACTGATTGCACGCCTGCCTCAGCGCGTTCAACGTCAAAGGGTAATACTCCGGCGTCGTCACCTGCTTCTCGATCAAAGCCCCGACGACGCGCACCTCTTCCGCGCTCAAGATCAATTCTTCGCTCAATGTGTCACCTTATGCTCAACCTTTATGGTAGGGAGTAACTATGTTCGACAACGTAGGGAAGTGCTTTTTGTTCAAAGTCACCAACTCGGCTTTTCTAAATTCAGCAGTGGACGCGATTATGGCGTCTGCAAGTCCGACCCCGTGGCTTTTCCCATAGTCGCGCCTGATGAGTCCACCATTGGCGGCAATCGCATAATCAACAGGGATCACATTGAAGACAGATAGGAACTGCTCCAAAGCTATTCGCTCCGCGCCTTCGCGCACACCTGCGTGAAGCTCGGCCACGCTCATTGCGGAAATAAGCAACGGCTCCGTGAGACTCTCTAAATATGAAATGGCCTCTGCCCGCCCGCGCAAGTAGTCTATGAGGACATCGGTGTCTATCAACAACCTTCCAGTCATGTGACCTGCTCGCTTCCCTTAACTTCGATCCCATTCCCGCCTGAGGTCTTCCAACGCCGGTAAATCATCCCGGTCTTTCCAGATGCCCCGCGCCTGACGCATCAGGCTCAGATCATCTTCTCTTTGAAACTCACCGATCAACCGCTCGACTGCTTCGCGAACCAACTCTACCTGCGACTTGCCAGTCCGTTCAGCAATCTTCCGCAGCGCGCCGCGCTCCTGTTCGGTCAAATTTATTTCCGTCTCAATCATGTTCGAGGCCACCTTTCACGACTAATGAACCTAATGTATATGATGACGGAACTCAAGATTAATCCTTCGTTCGATATGTTGTCAGGCGAGATGCCACTTGATGCGTGTGTAGGCGATGCGAAACCCGTGTCGCTCGGCGTTGCGTTGCGAGGTGCTGCCGGGCTGGGCGCACATCATGGCGATGTCGCACCCTTCGGCGGCGGCGAAGCGCAGCCGGCTGCCGAGCAGGGCGAGTTGCGCGCCTTGCCTGCGTCCTTCGGGAATCGTGCTCGCCCCCGCCAGCAGCACCACCCCTTCGCAAATGCCGATGCCGCCCGTGGCGATGGCGCGTCCTTCGAGTTCCGCCAGAAACGAGTGGGCGTCCGCCCGCTTCGCGCCGACCACCGACAACTCATATATCTGATCCGCGTATTCCGCAAACTCGCTCCACCCGCGCGTCGCCGTGCGCGCCCACAGTTCGTGCTCGTCTTCTCCAACCACGCGCACGGTGATCCGGTCGTTGCCCGGCGCGGGCAGATCGTTTGCTTCCCGGTTGATCGGGCGATACAGCACGCTCGTCAACTCGACCGGCCGGTAGCCGCGCTCGCCCAGCAACGTCAACAACTCGGCGGAGGCCATTGGGCTGACTTCATGAAACACGGGCGCGCCGCGCTCCCGGAAGAAATTTTCGAGGGCCTCCATTTCAACCTTCGTGATCGGTTCAAACAACCCGAGGCCGAACGTCTGCGTGAGGGGCGAGGCCGCGCCGTCGAACATGGCGTATGCGCCCGCCACCTCGATCCACTGCGCGCCGCTCTCAGGAAACAACCGCGCGCGCGTTTCCACGAACTCCGCGTTGATGTGCGCCTCCGTCCTTTCCAGACGCCGCGCCAAATCCTGATCGGAAAAAATGAACCGCTGCTCCTGTTCGCTCATAATCTTCGACTTTTCGCTCCCGCGTTCCCGTCAGCTCCGGACGCGCCCCCCCGCTTCCCTTTTAAGCATCCGAGGCGAACAACATGATCTCCGGCTCGTCGTCGGACAGCCTGACGAGCCGGTCGAATTTCAGGCCGATCTTTTCCAGCACCTTGATCGAACCGGCGTTATCCGGGTTGGTGATCGCCAGCACGCGTTTGAGGCCGAGCGTGTCGCGCGCGTAAATCATCACCGCGGCGGCGGCTTCGTGGGCGTAGCCCTGCGACCAGAAGCGCGGCAGGAAAGCGTAGCCAATATCCACACCGGGCAGAGCGTCTCGCTTCACCAGCCCGCAGATACCGGCGGGCGTCCCCCTCTCCTTCAATTCGACCAACCAGAAGCCGAACCCGTGGCGGGCGTAGCTCTCAACCGCGCCTCGCAAAATATACCGGGTCGCCTCTTCGATAGTTCTCACGCCCCGGTCGCCGATGTTGCGCAGGAACGACGGCTCGTTCAACAGTTCGAGCATGAACGCGGCATCGCCCGCGTTCAATTGACGAAGATTCAATCGCTCTGTTTCGAGGACGTTCATGGAAGTTGCGCCCATCTGCTCCGGCGTGCGGCGGCCGATTATACAGCGACGGCCAAAGAGCGAGGCATTTATTTCGTCGCGCCCGCCCGCGCGCCGCATTATACCCTCGATCCGGCCACGCCGGCCGACGAACCCCAACTGTGACTTGGGCGCGGCGCAATGTTAAAATGTGGGAGCAATGAATCAAGCAACGCATCTTACGGGGTTGGACGCGGCGGAGTTGTCGGCGTTGGTCGAATCTTTCGGCGAGCCTGCCTATCGCGGGCGGCAGTTGTTCGGCGCGCTTTTCAAACGGCGTCTGCGTTCCTTCGAGGAGATGACGGACTTACCGAAAGACTTCCGCGCGACGCTCGCCGCGCGCGCGACCGCTTCGACCTTGACCGTCGAGTCGCGCTACCTGTCGGAAGACGGCACGCGGCGTTACCTGTTGAAGACGCACGATAACCTGCCCGTCGAAACCGTGTTCATCCCGGAAGCGCGGCGCGACACCATCTGTTTCTCGTCGCAGTCGGGCTGCCCCTTGCAGTGTGATTTCTGTTTGACGGCGAAACTCGGACTCCTGCGCACGCTCACGGCGGGCGAGATCGTCGAGCAGATCGTGATCGCCTTGAACGACGCTTACGGCGCGGGCAAGCAGACCCCGCGCGGGACGAACCTCGTCGCGATGGGCGCGGGCGAACCTTTCCTCGCCTTCGATTCGCTGATGAAAGCCCTGCGCATCATGGCCGACCCGGCCGGTCTCCACATCGTGCCGAACCGCGTCACCGTCTCGACGGCCGGCGTCGTCCCGCGCATCCGCGAACTCGCGCGCGTGCCCGACCGGCCGCACCTCGCCATCTCGCTCGCCGCCCCGACCGACGAACAGCGAGACGTGCTGATGCCGATCAACAAGAAGTGGCCGCTCGCAGCGTTGCTCGCGGCCTGCAAGGAGTTCGAGTCGTCTTTGAAGCCGGGCGAGCGTTTCACCTTCGAGTACGTCATGCTCGACGGCGTGAACGACTCGGACGAGCACGCCCGCCAATTAGCGAACTTGCTCAACCGGCACCAACTGCGCGCGAAGGTCAACTTGATCCCCCACAACCCGGCCGACCCGCTGCCCTATCGTCCGACGCCGTTCGAGCAGGTGGAACGCTTCCAGCGCATCCTCGAAGCGAAAGGCGT
>DASQNL010000175.1:0-4132 GCA_035644995.1 Pyrinomonadaceae bacterium
CCGGGCGGGCGCGACGGCGCGGCGCACGCGGCGCAGTTCAACGCCCCCGTCGGCGTCGCCGTTGACGCGGGCGGCGAGCGCGTCTACGTCGCCGACACGTACAACGACCGCATCCGCTTGATCACGACGGCCGACGCTCAGGTGAGAACAATCGCGGGCGGCGGCGCGCCCGGCTACGCGGATGGCGCAGGCAGCGGCGGCGCGTTGTTCGATACGCCGTGCGCCCTCGTCGCCACGCGGGAAGGCGAATTGTTCATCGCGGACACGGGTAACCGTCGCCTGCGCAAACTGTCGAAGGATGGTCAGGTCTCGACGCTCGCGCCCGCGCCCGCCGACGGCTCGCAGTTCGACGGCGCGTTCGAGCCGTTGGGACTCGCGCTCACGCACGATAATTTTCTCTACGTGGCGGAGCGCGGGCGCAACCGCATCTGGCAACTCGCGCCCGACGGGCGCACCATCCACCTCATCGCGGGAACGGGCGCGGCCTCCGGCGACGCGCAACCGCCCGCGCCCTTCAATCAACCGGCGGGCATCGCGGCGGATAAAAGCGGCGCATTGTACGTCGCCGACAGCGCGAACTATCTCGTGCGCAAGTTGACCCCGGCGCAAGCGGGCGCAACGGCGGCGGGGGACGCAGCCATGCACGACACGGCCACGCCGCAGGTTGCGCCGCCCGCCGGTTCGACGCCGAGCGCGAATCCGCCGCCGGGCGATTCCGCCAACAACTCCGCGCCCGTGGCTGCCGCTGACGACTTGCCGCCGCGCCTGTCGGCCGCCGCGCTCGGCATCGAGTCGATGCCGTGGCCGCTCGACCCGCAGAGAAGTCGGCACGAAGTGGCCGCGACGCTCGGCGAGGTGCGCGGCAGTTACGACACCACGGACAGCCGTCATCACCTGCACAGCGGCATCGACATCTTCGGCACTTACGGCCAAAGCGTGCGCGCCGTCCTCGACGAAAAAATCGAGAGTCCGCTGACCAACTGGGGACACGGCGAACTCAACGAGGGCTTGCGCATTGGGGTCATGACGTATGTCCACCTGCGCGTCGGGCGCAACGAGCGGGACGAGTTGATCGACGCCGCGCGCTTCACGCCGCAGCGCGACGCGGAAGGGAAACTCAAGCGCGTGCGCCTCAAACGCGGCACGCGCTTCCGCGTGGGCGACGCGCTCGGCACGATCAATCGCATGTATCACGTCCACATGAATTTCGGCGCGCCGAACGCCGAACTGAACCCGCTCACGCTCCCCCTCATCGGCTTCTCCGACACCGTCGCGCCGAAGATCGAGCGCGACGGCGTTCAACTCTTCGACGCACGCACAGGCTCCCGGCTCACGGAGCGGCGCGACGGTCGCCTGCTCGTCGGCGGGCAAGTGCGCATCGTGGTTGACGCCTACGATCAAGTTGACGGCAATCAGGCGCGCCGCCGTCTCGGCCTCTACAAACTCGGCTACGGGTTGCTCCGGGCGGACGGCGCGCCCGTGCCCGGCTTCGAGCAGCCGCGCATCACGCTCGAATTCGACCGGATGCCGCCCGAGAGGGACGCCGTCAAAGTGGCCTACGCGGACGAGAGCGGCATCACCGTCTACGGCAGCAAGTCCACGCGCTTCCTCTACGAAGCCACCAACTACGTCCGCCACGGCCGCGCCGCGCGCTCCGCGTGGGACGCCTCACAGTTGCCCGCCGGCGACTACACCCTGCGCATCTACGCCGCCGACTACCACGGCAACGAAGCCACCGCCGGGCGCGACGTGGAGATCAGGATTGAAGGCAAACGATGAATGTGAAGTGATGCGCGATGAACCGGGCGGAACGGTCTTCAATCGGATGAGGCGCGACTTGCGACATCTATTGTTCAGACACCTCATAGCCGCAAGATGTACTTAGTGCCGGCGGGGGCTGAAAAAGGCTTAAGCGCCTATCGCCAGCCAGTCAACCGTCAGTCCCCGAACTCTCGAAGTCTCATAGGCGCTGAACCGCACTGTAAAGCCCTGCGTCGTGATACTTTCTGCTCGAACCTTAACACTCGAACTGAAGGTTTCGCCGGAATCAAAAATATCGAAGCCCGAAATAGCGATGATTACCTTCGGCGGAGTTTCAAAAGGTTGGGCGAAAGTGATTTCGGACGTAAAAGTTCTTTGACGGCTAAGGCCGCTTTCGCTCAGGCTCCATCGTTCGTGTGACTCGTCCGCGCTATATTTCCCATTCTCAATTCTCATACATTAAGCCTCCTGTGGTGACGAGAACACAAAAGTAAGACTGTTGTATTCCTCGCTCCGCACACAGCCGTTCAACGTTTCTTTTCCAGCAGCGGCTTGAGATGTTGATAGACGGTCTGGGCGACGATGCGCGTGCCTTCGAGGTTGGGGTGGATGCCGTCGGCCTGATTGAGATTCTCGATTCCGGCGACGCGGTCGAGGAAGAAGGGGATAAGGGGCAGGTCGTATTCTTCGGCGAGCGCGGGGAAGACTTCCATGCCGGCGCGCACGTATTCGTCGCCGGGGTTGGCGGGGGCGTACATCCCGGCGAGCAACACCTGTGCGCCGCGCGCGCGCGCGCGTTCGATGATCTGTGAGAGGTTCTTGCGCATCTCGGCGGTGGGCAGGCCGCGCAGCATGTCGTTCGCGCCGAGTTCGAGGATGACGAAACGCACGTCGCCTTCGAGCGCCCAGTCGAGACGGCGCAACCCCCCGGCGGTCGTGTCGCCGGAAACTCCCGCGTTGACCACCTCGTAATCAAAACCGTCATGTTTGAGTTGTTCTTGTAAGAGCGACGGGTAACTTTCGTGAAGGGAGAGGCCGTAACCTGCCGTCAGGCTGTCGCCAAGGGCGACGATCTTCGGCCGCGTCCGAGCCGGGGTCGGCGTCGCGGCGAGCGGCGCGGGCGCAGCGGGCGCGTCGCCTCCGGTGTTGCCGCAGGCGCAGAGCATAAAGGCGGCGAGTAGTGTTAAGGTGGATGAAATAAATTTACGCATGATTGAATTATACAGACTCAGGAAAGAAGTTCCTTCCGGCGCGGAGACGCTGACGATCCTGCACTCGCTCGATCTCACGATCCCCGACGGGCAGTTCGTCTCCATCGTCGGCCCTTCGGGGAGCGGCAAATCGACCCTGCTCGGACTCATCGCCGGACTCGACGCGCCGACCGCCGGGCGGATAACGATTGACGGCGCGGTCGTCACGACGATGGACGAAGACTCGCTCGCCGAATTGCGCGGCCGGAAGATCGGCATCGTCTTTCAGTCCTTCCATCTCATCGCTTCGCTCACGGCCTACGAGAACGTGCTGGTGCCGATGGAGATCGCCGGTCTGCGGGACGCGCCCGCGCGAGCGCGCGCGCTGCTCGCCGACGTTGACCTGACGGCGCGCGCGCATCATTACCCGTCGCAGTTGTCGGGCGGCGAGCAGCAGCGCGTCTCGATTGCCCGCGCCTTCTCGAACAACCCCTCGATCCTGTTGGCCGACGAGCCGACCGGCAACCTCGACTCGCTGAACGGCCGCCACGTCTTCGACCTCATGTTGAAGCTCAACCGCCAGCGCGGCACGACGCTCATCCTGATCACGCACGACCACGAACTCGCCGCGCTCGCCGACCGGCGCATCGCGCTCCGCGACGGGCGCGTCGTCGGCGACAGCGAAGCGACCGCCGCGGTTGCGACGGCCGCGCCGGGTGAGACGCACGCGGGCGACGGTGCGGCGGGCGACGGTGCGGCGGGCGACGAGGCGTTAGAGACGGCGGCGGAACCGCGACAGGGGCGGCGATGAAATTCATCTGGCGCATGGCGCGGCGCGAGATACGTTCTTCGTGGAAGCGTCTGCTGTTTTTCTTCCTGTGCATCGGCATCGGCGTCGGCGCAATCGTCGCGCTGCGTTCGACCATTCAGAACGTCAATCAGGCGATGGTCTCCGAGGCGCGCAACATCCTGACCGCCGACGTACAGGTTGACTCGTCGCGCGAGATCAACGAGGCGACGCTCGCCACGATCAGGCGCATCGCGCAAGCGCGCGGCGTCGAAGGCGAGACGCAGACCATCGAAGCCGCGACGATGCTCCGGCCTGCCGACGAGGCGCGCGAAGGCGCGTTGATGGTCGAGTTGAAGGGCATCGACGCGCCCTACCCGCTCTACGGCGAGTT
>DASQNL010000176.1:0-8432 GCA_035644995.1 Pyrinomonadaceae bacterium
GAAGTGACGAGGGTGGCGCGCGAGGTGGGGACGGAAGGGAAGTTGGGCGGGCAGGCGGACGTGCGCGGCGTGGCGGGCACGTGGAAAGACCTGACGGACAATGTGAACTCGATGGCGAGCAACTTGACGGGTCAGGTGCGCGGCATCGCAAAGGTCGTGACGGCGGTCGCGGGCGGCGACTTGAAGCGCAAGTTGACGGTGGAGGCGAAAGGCGAGATCGCGGAGTTGGCCGACACCATCAACAGCATGACCGACACGCTCGCCACCTTCGCGGATCAGGTGACGACCGTGGCGCGCGAAGTGGGCGTCGAAGGCAAACTGGGCGGGCAAGCGAACGTGCCCGGAGCGGCGGGCACGTGGCGCGATCTCACCGATAACGTGAACGGCCTCGCGGCCAACCTCACCACACAGGTGCGCGCCATCGCCGACGTGTCGACGGCCGTGACGAAGGGCGACCTCACGCGCTCCATCGCCGTCGAGGCGCAGGGCGAAGTGGCCGCGCTCTCCGAAACCATCAACGAGATGATCATCAATCTCAAAGACACGACGCAGAAGAATACCGAACAGGATTGGCTCAAGACCAATCTCGCGCGCTTCACGCGCATGTTGCAGGGGCAGCGCGACATGGCGAACGTCTCGCAACTCGTGCTCTCCGAACTCGCGCCGCTCGTCGATGCGCAGCAGGGCGTCTTCTACGTCAACGCCTCCAACAACGGCTCGCCGCTGATGAAACTGCTCGGCGGTTACGCCTTCACGGAGCGCAAGAATCTGTCGAACGAGTACAAGCCGGGACAGGGACTCGTCGGCCAATGTATTTTGGAGAAAGAGCGTATTCTGCTGACGAACGTGCCGGACAATTACATTCGCATCGGCTCCGGACTCGGCGAAGCCCCGCCGCTCAACATCATCGTGCTGCCCGTGCTGTTCGAGGGCGAGGTCAAGGCGGTCATCGAACTGGCGTCGTTCAATCGCTTCAACGACACCCACCTGACGTTCCTCGACCAACTCACGGAATCAATCGGCATCGTCCTCAACACGATTGAGGCCAACAGCCGCACCGAAGATTTGCTGCTCCAATCGCAGTCGCTCGCGGCCGAACTCCAGAGCCAGCAGGACGAACTCAAGAAGAAGAACGAGCAACTCGAACAGCAGGCCGAATCCTTGCGTGAGTCGGAAGAACTGTTGAAGAGTCAACAGGAGGAGTTGCAGCAGACGAACGAGGAGTTGCAGGAGAAGGCGACGCTCCTTGAGAAGCAGAAGGCCGAGGTCGAGGCGAAGAACCGCGAGGTCGAGGAAGCGCGCTGGGCGATGGAGGAGAAGGCCGAGCAGTTGGCTCTCACCTCCAAGTACAAGTCGGAGTTCCTGGCGAACATGTCGCACGAACTGCGCACGCCCTTGAACAGCATGCTCATCCTTTCGCGCCAGTTGTCGGAGAACAAGGACGACAACCTCACGCCGAAGCAGGTGCAGTTCGCCGAGACGATCCACTCGTCGGGCGCGGACTTGCTCTCGCTCATCAACGACATCCTCGATCTCTCCAAGATCGAATCCGGCATGATGGGCATCGACATCATGGACGTGTCGTTCGCCGACGTGGGCGGGCAACTGGAACGCAGCTTTCAGCAGGTGGCGCTCGACAAGAAACTCGATTTCGCCATCGAACAGGGCGCGATGTTGCCCGCCTCGATGCGCACCGACGAGAAGCGTTTGCAGCAGATTCTCAAGAACCTGCTCTCAAACGCCTTCAAGTTCACGGAGCAGGGTCGCGTCACCATGCGGATCGAACCCGCGCCGCCGGGACAGAAGTTTTATCAGGAGTCGCTTAACCGCGCCGAGCGCGTCGTCGCCTTCTCGGTGACGGACACCGGGATCGGGATCGCGCCCGATAAGCAACGCATCATCTTCGAGGCGTTCCAGCAGGCCGACGGCACGACGAGCCGCAAGTACGGCGGCACGGGGTTGGGGCTGTCGATCAGCCGTGAGATCGCGCGTCTGCTCGGCGGCGAGATTCGCGTCGTGAGCGTGCCCGGCGAGGGCAGCACCTTCACGCTCTATCTGCCGCTCGCCTACGCGGCCGCCCCCTCCGGCAACGGCTCCGGCCACAATCTGGATGTGACGGGCGGCACGCGCCCCGTCGCCGCCGCCGCCCCGGCTCCGGCGACCGACCATGCCGCGTGGGGTTCGACTTCGATGTACGACGCGGAGGCCGCGCTCGTCGGGGCGAGCGACGTGGCCGACGACCGCAATCAAATCTTCGACGGCGAGCGCGTCGTGCTCATCGTCGAAGACGATCTCAACTTCGCGCGCATCCTCTTAGACCTCGCGCGCGAGAAGAACTTCAAGGGACTCGTCGCCACGCGCGGCGACGCCGCCCTCGCCCTCGCACGCAAGTACAAGCCCGACGCCATCACGCTCGACATCAAGCTGCCCGACCGCGACGGCTGGACGGTGCTCGACCGCCTCAAACACGACCCGAACACGAGCCACATCCCCGTCCACATTATTTCGGGCGAGGAACAGCGGCAGCGCGCCCTGCATCTCGGCGCGATCACGCACTTGCAGAAACCCGTGAGCCGCGAAGATTTGGACTCGGCCTTCGACCAGATCACGGCCTTCGCCGATAGGCGCGTGCGCCGCCTGCTGGTCGTCGAAGACGACGACGCGCAACGCATGAGCATCGTCGAACTGATCGGCAACGGCGACGTGACGACGACCGCCGTCGCCACCGGCCGGGAAGCCCTCGACGCCTTGCAGTCGGAGCCGTTCGATTGCATGGTGGTCGACCTGAAACTGCCGGACATGACCGGCTTCGAGTTGATCGAGAAGATTCAGAAAGACCTCGGCCGCGCGGACTTGCCGATCATCGTCTACACGGGCAAGGAACTGACGGCGAAGGAGGAGACGCAACTGCGCAAAGTGGCCGACGCGATCATCGTCAAGGAAGTGAGTTCGCCGGAGCGTCTGCTCGCGGAAACCGCTCTCTTCCTGCACCGCGTCGAGGCCAATCTGCCTGAGCCGAAACGCAAGATGCTCGAACAGTTGCACCGGCGCGATCCCGTTCTGGCCGGGCGCAAGGTCTTGATCGTGGACGACGACGTGCGCAACATCTTCGCGCTGACGAGCGCGCTTGAGAGCCACAACATGGATGTCGTCCACGCCGAAAACGGGCAGGAGGGCATCGACACCTTGCGGGGCACGGAAGGCATCGAGGCCGTGCTGATGGACATCATGATGCCCGGCATGGACGGCTACGAGGCCATCCGCGCGATCCGCCAGATCGAGCGATTCAAGAATTTGCCGATCATCGCGCTGACGGCCAAGGCGATGAAGGCCGACCGCGACCGTTGCATCGAGGCCGGGGCTTCGGATTACATCTCGAAGCCGCTGGACATCGATCAACTGCTGTCGCTCCTGCGCGTCTGGCTCTATCATCAGGAGGAAGCGCAAGCCTGATGAGCGCGCTCTTACAATCCGACCAGACGCAACTGGAAGACATCGAGATCGCTCTGCTGCTCGAAGGCTTGTATCGCGTCTACGGTTTCGACTTTCGCGACTACTCGCCCGCCTCCATCAAGCGGCGGATTCTCGAACGCATGCGCGCCGAGAAGATCGCGACCGTCTCGGCCTATCAGGATTGCGTGCTGCACGACGATGCGTGTATGGAGAGGCTCTTAGTCGGCCTCTCCGTCCACGTCACTTCGATGTTCCGCGACCCGAGTTTCTATCACACGTTTCGCACGAAGGTCGTGCCCATCCTCCGTACTTACCCCACGGTGCGCATCTGGCACGCGGGCTGTTCGACGGGCGAAGAAGTCTATTCGATGGCGATTCTCTTGCAGGAAGAAGGCTTGTATCGCAAGTGCGTTATCTACGCCACGGACATCAGCCGCGACGTGTTGCGCAAGGCGCGCGAGGGCATCTTCCCGCTCGCGGCGATGCAGGAATACACGGGCAACTACATGCGCGCGGGCGGCAAGCACGAATTTTCCGACTACTACACGGCGCACTACGACAACGTGATCTTCCATCCCGCGCTCAAAACGAACGTCGTCTTCTCCGAACACAACCTCGTGACGGACGGGTCGTTCAACGAGTTTCACGTCATCCTGTGTCGCAACGTGATGATCTATTTCAACAAGGCCTTGCAGGAGCGCGTGCATAACCTGATCTACGAGAGCCTGTCCATGTTCGGCGTCTTCGGGCTGGGCAACAAGGAGTCGCTGAAGTTCACACCGCGCGCGGATTTTTATGAGAAGCTGGACAGCCGCGATAAGCTGTACCGGAAGGTGAAATAGCCTTGACGTTCGAGATCGTCGTCATCGGGACATCATACGGCGGGTTGGCCGCGCTGCAAGAAGTGCTGCCCGCGCTCGCGCCCGACTTCGGGCTGCCCGTCGTCGTCGTGCAGCATCGCGGCAAGGACTCGGATAATCTCTGCGAATTTTTGCAGCGACATTGCTCGCTGCCGCTCTCGGAGCCGAACGACAAGGAGGCGATTGCGCCGGGGCGCGTCTATCTCGCGCCGCGCGATTATCATCTGTTGATTGAACGAGACGGCTTCGCCCTCTCGACGGAAGCCCCGGTCGGCTATGCGCGCCCTTCGGTCAACGTGTTGTTCGAGTCGGCGGCGGACATCTATCAGGAGCACGTCGTCGGCGTCGTGCTGACGGGCGCGAACACGGACGGCGCGCGCGGGCTGGCGAAAATTAAATCCTACGGCGGAAGGTGCGTGGTGGAAGACCCGGCGGGCGCGCAGTCGCGCGGCATGCCGGCGGCGGCGATTGCCGCCACGTCCGTCGACGCCATCCTGCCGCTCCGGGAGATCGCGCCGTACCTGAATCAACTGTGCCGACACGAGCCGAGATCGTCTTATGCAAGCTGAGTCGCAAAAAATCAATATCTTGATGGTGGACGACAGCCCGACGAACTTGCTCGCGCTTGAAGCCATCCTGTCCGCGCCGGATCGGAATCTCGTTCGCGCCGCCTCCGGCGACGAGGCGTTGCGCTACCTGCTCGACACGGACGTGGCCGTCATCCTGCTCGACGTGTTCATGCCCGGCATCGACGGCTTGCAGACCGCAGAGCTGATACGCGGGCGCGAAAAATCGCGCGACATCCCGATCATCTTCCTCACCGCCGACTCCACCGGCAACCGCCACATCGCCCGCGGTTATTCGCTCGGCGCGGTTGACTACATCCTCAAACCCATCGACCCCGACATCCTGCGCTCGAAGGTCGCCGTCTTCGTCGAGTTGTTCAAGAAGACGGAAGAGATCAAGCGGCAGGCCGAACTCCTGCACGAGAAGAACATCGAACTGGAGAACGCCAATCTCCAACGGCTCGGCAAACTCATCGAACTCGGCCAAGAACTCGCCGCCGAGCGCGACCCCGAACAGGTGCTCGAAAAGTTTTGCGGCGCGGCGCGCGACATCATCGGCGCGGAGCACGCGGGCGTCGGCGTGCTGTCGGAGGACGGGAACGCGCTCCGCTATTTCTGCCATTGCAACTATTGTGAGACGGGCGACGAGACCCTGACATCGCCGCAGGTCAGCGAACAGTTGCTCGACCGCCTGCTCGTCAGCGGCCATCCCGCGCGCCTGAGCGATGCGGCGGGCACGCTCGAACCGGAGCATCTCGCGTCGCCGCTGATCTCGATGCAGTCGTTCCTCGGCGCGCCCATCCTCTCGCCCGCGCACGCTTACGGCTGGCTCTACCTCTCCAACAAACTCGACGCCGACGAGTTCAGCGAGGCCGACGAGCGGCTCGCCGTGACGCTCGCCACGCAGGTCGCTTCCGCTTACGAAAACGCGCGGCTCTACGCCGAGGCGCAGCGACACGCCTCCGAGTTGCAGCAGGAGGTGACCGAGCGCAAGTTGGCCGAAGAGGCGCGCGCGCGCCTTCTCGTGCGCGAACAGGCCGCGCGCGCCGACGCCGAACGCGCCAACCGCACCAAAGACGAATTTCTCGCCACGCTCTCACACGAACTGCGCACGCCCTTAACCGCCATCCTCGGCTGGACGCACCTCATCCGCGGCGGCAACCTCGACGCCGCCATGATGACGCGCGCGCTCGAAACCATCGAACGCAACGCCCGCTCGCAGTCGCAGTTGATCGACGATTTGCTCGACGTGTCGCGCATCATCACCGGCAAACTCATGCTCGACTTTCGCCCCGTCGAACTCTCTTCGATCATCGAGGCGAGCGTGGACACCGTGCGCCCGATGGCCGAGGCCAAATCGATCCGCGTGCAGCCGCAGCTGAGAACCTCGCATTGCGTCGTCTCGGGCGACCCGGCGCGCTTGCAGCAGGTGGTCTGGAATCTCTTTTCGAACGCCGTCAAGTTCACGCCCGAAGGCGGGAGCATCGAGGTCGGGCTGACGTGCGACGAGCGGCGCGTGGAGTTGGAGGTGAGCGACACGGGGCAGGGCATCAATCAGGATTTTCTCCCGTACATCTTCGACCGCTTCCGTCAGGCCGACGGCACCACGACGCGCAAGCACGGCGGCCTCGGCCTCGGCCTCGCCATCGTGCGCCACCTCGTCGAACTCCACGGCGGCACCATCCGCGCGCACAGCGACGGCGACGGCCGAGGGGCGACTTTCACGCTCTCCCTCCCGCTCGCTTCGGTCTTGACCGCGCCCCATGACGACGGCGGCGGCGAAGAGGACGCGGCGGAGCGGCCGGACAGCGGCGCGCCCTTGGCGGCGACGGGCGCGAGCGAGGCGCAGACGTTCACGGCGTCGGATGTGCTCGGCGGCTTGCGCATCCTCGTCGTGGACGACGAGGCGGACACGCGCGAGTTGGTGCAGGAAGTGTTGGCGCGTCAGGGGGCGGAGGTGCGTGTGAGCGAGTCCGCGGCGGAAGCCTTGCGCACGCTCGCGGCGTGGAATCCAGACCTGCTCATCTCGGACATCGGCATGCCGGTCGAGGACGGTTACGAGTTGATCAGGCAGGTGCGCAAGTTCGACGCCGAACACCACGGGCAAATACCGGCCGTCGCGCTGACCGCTTATGTCGGGGCTGAAGATCACCGCCGCGCCCTCGCCGCGGGTTTCCAGACCCATCTGGCGAAACCGATTGTGCCGAAAGACTTGATCGAGACGGTCGTGCGCGTCGTCGGACGCGCGACGCCCATAGACGCCTGAGCGGGGGTTGGACGCCCGGAGTCGTCGCTTGACGATGATTGACGATGATTGACGATGAGAGCCGCCCCGGCGGCCGTGAGGCGTGAGCCGAAGTTCAGCCCGCGTGCAGCAGCGTCCGCACCTCGCGGCCGAAGCGCACGTCGATTTTGCCCCGCCGCGCTTCCACCACGTCGCCCTCTCCGAATTTCGGATGTGAGATTTGATCGCCCGTGGCGTAGGTTTCCTGCGGCGAATAGGAGCGCGCGGGCCGGTTGAAGACCGCGCGCGTTTTGACTTCGGCGGAACGCGCGCCGGTGGCCGGGCGAGATTTCGCCGCGGCTTTGGCCTGCGGATCGCGGTAGAGGTGCGCGGACTGGCAATAGTTGCAAGTGACGCGTTCGATGCGCGCTTCGGAATGGAGGGCGACCACCTGATGCATGCGCTCCTCCTTGCAGCGGCCGCAATAGGTCATCACGTCGTCGCCGAGACGAATCCTTTTCAACATTGTGTGATTGATAGTTACCCCGGTTGGTTGGTGAGTTGAGTTGTCGCGGGTTCAACCCCGCCGCCCCGTGCCCGCAATCCCCGCGTGTTAAGTTCGATAATCCCATCACCACTATGCGACAGGTGCGCGCGATAGCGCAAACGCGCCGCGCCGCGTGCGCGCGTAAACTTCCAACACGGCGAAAAAAGTTCGGGACGCTCGGAGAGGAGCGTCCCGAAACCTTCCGTCTCCGCTTTGGCCGTCGCGGTTAATAACGCCTGCGCGGGTAAGTCCGGCTGCGCTTGGTATAGATGTAAGAGCCGCCAGCCCCGGCGAGCGCGCCGACGGCCGCCGCGCGCTTTCCGCCGAACGCGCCGCCGACTCCTGCGCCGAGCGCGGTGCCGCCGAGCACCGTGCCGATTCTGCGGTTGCGCGAAGAGAAATTACGCCGCGCCGCGCGCCGGTTCAACGCGTAGAGCGCGCCCGACCCGCCGCCGATAGCCGCGCCCTTTTTACCCGCGACGAGCGCGCCCACGAGCGCGCCGCCGCCGATGATGGCCGCCGTGCGCGCCTTGCGGCCGAAGCGCGAACGCCCCTCTTGCGCCGATACGACCGGAGCCGCCGTCAAAACCATCACACACAGGAAAGATAAAAACAGTCTCTTCATGTGACACCCCACAATTAAATTCGATTTGAAGCGGTCGGCCGGCGAGACGGCCGGGTTGCGGTCTTCCCGTCCGGCAAAATCCTAAAGGAGAGACCCGTTGCGCTCTCCCCTTCGCAACGGGTCTCTCAATTGGATCGTCGCACACTTGCGTGTTGAC
>DASQNL010000177.1:0-8868 GCA_035644995.1 Pyrinomonadaceae bacterium
TTGGCTTTGCTCATCCTCTTTTATGCAACAACGTCGTTTTGAAATCTCAAATTTCAGTTTTGAAATCTCAAATCTGAAATTTCAAATCTGAGATCATCTCTCGTTTTCCTTTGCGCCGGCTACTCGCGGAAGTCGCTCGACAGTTCGGCGATGATCTCGCGGGCGGCCTGGCGTGCGCGTTCCGTTTCGTCGGGGCTGTAGGAGACCGCGCCGACGACGGCGTGGCCGCCGCCGCCGTAGCGTTCGCAGATGGTGGCGATGTTGTGGGTGCGCGGGCGCGGACTCCAGGGGTTCGAGCCCACGGAGATTTTCGTGCGTTGCGGGGTGCGCGTGAGGGCGACCGAGTAGGTCGTCTCCGGGTGCAGGTAGTAGGGGATGAACTTGTTGAAGGCTTCGTGGCCTTCGTCTATGAGGTCGAAGGTGACGACGCCGCGCGCGCAGGTAATTTTGCGGCGGACGACTTCGAGCGTCTCGCGGTGGCGCGCGAGGATGGGACTGAGACGCTCCTGCACCGCCGCGCCCGTCGCCACCTCTTCGAGCGGGCGTTCGGCCAATTGGCGGATGATCTGCTCGATAAACTCGTCGTCCGCGTTTTCGATGACCTGCATCAGTTGGAGGGCGGGCGCGGCGAGTTCGACCACCTGCGCGGGCGAATCGTAGAACGCGCCGTCGATGATGTGCGCCCAGCGGATGAGGGGCGCGAGCGTCGGGTCTTCGTAGCCGAAATTTTCCAGCGCGACGCGGGCGATAAACTCGGTGCAGGATTTGCTGTCGGCGTCCCAGAATTTTTGCCCGGAACGGTCGGCGCGGAAATGCGCCTCGTCGTCGGGCGAGAGAAAGGCCGACTGGTGATGGTCGAACCACCACGTCAATTTATCGGAGGGCGAATACTTGAAATCGACGATGGCGTTCTCGTCGCCGTCGAACATCTCTTCGTCAAAGAGCGCGCCGGGACGGTGGAGAAGCGGCGTGTAATGCACGTCGGCGCGGTCTTCGATCCGCGTGCGGTAGAAGCGCGTGAAGACGGCGGCCGAGGCCACCCCGTCGAAGCAGTGGCCGTGGTAAAGCAAGCGTAGTTTCATCTGTGCCCACTCGGAAAAGAAATTTGCTGCCCAAAGAACGCGGCATTTTAGCAGCAGACGACCGAATTGCGGAATGCGGATTTCAGTTCGCGCATGAAGAAATGAGAAATGCGGATTGGAGAGCAAGTTAATGCTTTCCAATCCGCATTCCGCGTTCCGCCTGCCGCCCGCGCGTTAGGGGTTGGTGGTGTTCGCGCCGAATCTAATACGGTACTCGATGGAATTGAGGAAACCGTTGATGAGCAGGCGCGAGTTGTTGGTGGTGTTCAGGGCGTTCAGGTTGTTCTGATAGCCCTGCGGTTCGGGCGTGCGCCGCAAGTAGCCGTAGTACTGGATGGCGACGAAGGCGCGGTTGAACTGCGCGGCCACCGCTTCCGTGCTTTCGACGATGATGCGCAAGACCTGCGCGCGCGATTTCGCGTTCGTGTTCAGGGCGTTGACGAGCGAGTTGCGCGTTTCGCCGGTGGCGGGGTCGGCACTCGTCAACGTGATGCCGAGGTTCGAGAGGGCGCGGTCGACGAACTGCTCGTTCGTCGTGCCGGAGAAGACGTTGGCGACCGGCAGGCGCGCCAAAAAGTCTTCGCTGAAATCGAGCCGCTTGGCGATCACTTCCTCGGCCGTCAGGCCGGAGACGCGCCGCGCGTCTCTCACAAACTCGTTATACTCCGGCACGTAGAGCGGATTGTTCGCGCTGCCGAAAGCGACCTTGTAATAGAGGAACACGAAAAAGCCTTTGAGGCGAAACTCAGGCGAGCCGAAGAACGCGCCTGAGACGGCGATGCGGTCGCAGTCCGTGTTGACCTCCGGCCCCGTAAAGATATTTCCGCAGCGCGCCAAAACGCCCGACCACGGTTCGCCCGCCTCCGGTTCGCGGTCGAGGAAGTCGAGGTAGTGCTGACGCACGAAGAAGGGCGTCTGGTTGATCGGGTTCGTCGTCGGCGGCGCGACATCATCGCTCTGGATCGTGACGACCGCGTTGGCGAGCGTGCCGAGGGTTGCGCCCTGCGGGTTGAAGAGTCCGAGGGCGAAGGTTTCGTTGCCCTCCTGAAACACGTCGTTGATGAGCGGGATGGTGAGCGTCCTGGTCGTCTCGCCGGGGTTGAAGGTCAGCGTGTCGATGGTGGTCGCGTAGTCGCAGCGCGCGTAGGCGGTGCCCTGCGGATAGAGCGTGTCGCCGTTCTTGAGGTTCGGGTCGCAGGGCACGGCCGCCGTGTCGTCGAGGGTCGCGTATTCGACCGTCGCCGCGCCCGCCGTGTCGCCCGTGCGCGTGACGGTGATGGTGGCCGCGCGCGAGGCGACGTTTTCGTTGACCGTAAACTCCGCGTTGCCGCTGAACTGAATTTGCGGCGTCGTGCCCGCAGAGGTTTGCGTGACGGTGTGGGTGCGCCCGCCCGCGGTGATCGAGCCGATGCGCGTCTCGCCGGTGGTGTTGGCGGCCACCGTGTAGCGAACGCGACCCGTGCCGGTGGTGGCGGTTGCGCCCTCGGTGATCGTGATCCAAGGGGCGGCCGTCGTGGCCGTCCACGGGCAACCGCTCTGCGTGATGACCGTGAAACGGCCGCTCGCGTTGCTGTCCGCCGTGAAGGGGCGCACCGCCGGGTGGATGGCATAAGTGCAGGCCGCCGCCTGCGTGATGGTGAAGGTCTGCCCGTTGACCGTGATCGTGCCGGAACGCGCGCTGTTCGTCGGGTTCGCCTCGACGGTGTAAGTGACCGTGCCCGCGCCGTTGCTGTCAATGTTCGGGGGGTTGACGATGATGAAGCCGGCGTTGCTCGTGGCCGTGGCGGTGCAGCCCGGCTGCGTCGTGAAGTTGAAGCTGAACGCGCCGCCGTTGCCGGCCACGCTGCGTTCGGTCGAGCCGAGCGTCGTCGTGCAGTTCAACGGGTCAATGAGCCGCAGCGTGTAGCCGCCGGTTTGGCCGGTTTCCAAGAAGTTGGTGAGAATCGTGTAAGTGCCGCTGGAAGGCAGAATGAAGGTGCCTCCGTCGTCGGGGATGCGCGCGGTGTTGCTGCCCTCGGGCGCGCCTTCAATCGCCAGCGGAACCCCTGTCGGCGAGAGCAGGAACAAGACCGGGGATAAGGTGTTGGTCGCCGGGGTCATGGTGATGACGATTCGCTGCCCCGCCGTGCCGCTAAAAGTGTAAGCGTCGATGAACGAACTGTCTTCGAGCAGGCGGCAATCATCGGTTGCCAGCGTGCCGGTGGCCGTCGCGCCGATGGCAATCGGAGTGCTCGGGCAGGGCGCGGCCGCCAGATTCAAGGTGATCGTGTAGTTGCCGGACTGGGTGCTGGAGACGGTGTTGGCGACGATGGTGTAGGTGCCGGTCATGGGCAGCCGGCCGAAGGTGCCGTTAAATTGCGGGAGCCGCGCCGTCGTGCCGCCGCCGCCGTTGTTGTCGTCGGCAAGCACTTCGCCGTTGGGCAGAACCAGGTAGATGTAAGGATCGACGGAACTGCCGGCGGCGGCCGTCATCGTGATGGAAATCTGCTGCCCGGCCGTGCCGCTGAAGGTGTAGAGGTCTGTCAGGGTGTTGTCATTTTCAATGGGGTTGACGCAATCGCCGGTCGTGAGCGACCCCGACTTGGTTTCGTTGAAAGCAATCGGCGTCGAGCTACAGTTCGCGCCCACCGTGAAGGTGAGCGAGTATGCTCCAAGCCCGGCCGCGCCGGCATCGAAAGCGTTGGCGAGAATCGAATACTGGCCGGTGGTGGGGAGCGTGATCACGCCGCTGCCTGCCGGGATGCGCGAGTTGGTGTTCGGATTACCGAACGCGCCCCGGCCGCCGATGCCGCCGTCGTCGTCCTGAATGGTCGAAGCGGAGAGGGTCGTTTCGCCGGGTCGGATTAGATAGAGATAGGTGTCGAAGTCGTTGGAGTTCAACGTGATGGAAATCTGCTGCCCGGCCGTGCCGCTGAAGGTGTACTCATCGAAGGCCGTTTGGTCGGACAGTTTGCAATCGTTCGCCGTCAAGGTTCCGTTGACCTGACCCGGAGAGATCGGCAGGGTTTGAGCGCAGAAGACGTTGGGCTGCAAGCTGCCGGTGTCCTGTCGCGCGGCTTTGTCGTTTGACTTCGCGCTCCGGCGGCGCGCGGGAGCCTCGGCGTTGAACCCGCCGTTCTTACCGGCGGCGCGCTTCTGCAATCGCGTCGTCTGCGTCGTGACGGCCGCGCCGGCCGCCGGGGCGACCCCGAAACGCGGGCTGCTCATGGCAAACACCATCAGGCACAGGAAAGAAAAAAATGCGAGCCGCAAAGGGAAGCGACTTGAGGTGACGACAGTGTGAACGTTCGCAAATTTCATGTTGAAACCCTTATTACTTCGGAAGTGGTTTATGAGCCGACGGTTGATGTCGAACGCAGGGTGCGGCCGCTTGAAAGGCAGGCCGCGCGCGTGGGAAGAGTATGAAAATTAACAGAGCGCATTTCCGAGCGCGAACCGCCCACATAGACGGCCGGTTCGCCATGTTTTTAAAGCCGCAAGTTTCGTCGGGAAAAACGCGTGCCCACCACGGGTGGAGCGCGAGGGTTAGAGGCAAACGGGTTGCGCTAAAAGCCCTTGATTTTCGGCCTGACAACGATCCGAACCCGTCGGCGAAACTCCTGTGAAACTAAGTCGCAGGGAGGAAATTGAACTCTAAATGATACAGGTTAGCGGGTCAAGCCGCGAGAAAGAAGAATTGATTCATTGGTTCATTTCTTCATTGAATTAATGAACCAATGAATCAATTCTTTTAGAACGCCGCCATGATGGCTTCGGCGAATTCCATCGTGCCGGCATGGCCGCCGATGTCGCGCGTGCGGACTTTGCCCTCGGAGAAGACTTTCAGCATTGCCCCTTCGATGGTCTGCGCCGCGTCGCGCTCGCCGAGGTGGCGCAGCATGAGGAGGCCGGATTGCAGGAGCGCGGTCGGGTTGGCGATGCCTTGCCCGGCGATGTCGGGCGCGCTGCCGTGGACGGCCTCGAAGACCGCGCCGCGCTCGCCGATGTTCGCGCCGGGGACGAGGCCGAGGCCGCCGATGAGACCCGCGCACAGATCGGAGACGATGTCGCCGTAGAGATTTTCGAGCAGCATGATGTCGAACTGCTCAGGGCGCATCACGAGTTGCATGCAGGCGTTATCCACGATCTTGTCGTCGGCCTCGATCTCCGGGTAGTCGCGCGCCACGTTGCGGAAGCAATCGAGGAAGAGGCCGTCCGACAGTTTCATGATATTGGCCTTGTGAACGGCGGTCACTTTCTTGCGCCCCTCGCGCCGCGCGTACTCGAAGGCGTATTTGGCGATGCGCGTCGAAGCCTTCTCCGTGATGATCTTGATGCTCTCGACGACGCCGGGCACGACCACGTGCTCGATGCCCGAATAGAGGTCTTCCGTGTTCTCGCGCACGACGACGAGGTCGAGTTCCGGGTAGCGCGAGGGCACGTTCGGCAAGGCGCGCACGGGGCGCAGGTTGGCGTAGAGATCAAGGGTTTTGCGCAAGCCCACGTTGACGGACGTGAAGCCTTTGCCGACGGGCGTCGTGATCGGCCCTTTGAGCGCGACCTTGTTGCGCAGGATGGAATCGAGGAGGTCTGCGGGCAGCGTCTCGCCGAACTTTTCCAGAGCCTGCGCGCCCGCGTAGTGCGTCTCCCACGCGACCTCGACGCCCGCCGCTTCGATGATGCGCACCACCGCCGCCGTGACTTCCGGCCCGATGCCGTCGCCGGGAATGAGTGTGATAGTATGTTTCATATTCAATTGTCCGTCGTCAGTAGTCAGTGGTCAGTTGTTTTCATGTGAACCCGACTTGAGTTCTTCCCTTCTAGAGAGCAAGCTGCCCGGTCACAAACAACGGACAACCGACTACTGACAACCGACGTTTTTATTTTGACGCATCATACCAGCAACTCTAATTTAATGCGAAACGTGAGCGAGTTACCGGAGCGGGCGGATGCGGTCGTCGTGGGCGGCGGCGTGATCGGGCTGGCCGTGGCGCGCGAGTTGGCGCGCGGGGGCGCGGAAGTGGTTTTGGTCGAGCGCGGGGCGGCGGCGGGCGCGGAGTCTTCATGGGCGGCGGCCGGGATGCTCGCGCCGCAGGTAGAGGCCGACCGCGCCGATGAATTTTTCAAGTTGGCCGTCGCCGGCCGCGACGCTTATCCCGCGTTCGCGCGCGAACTTGAGGAGGAGTCGGGCGTCTCAATCGAACTCGACCGCACGGGCACGCTCTACCTGGCTTTCGACGAGGCGGATGAAGCGGAGTGTGAGCGACGCTTCCGATGGCAGACGCGCGCCGGGCTGGCGGTCGAACGCCTGACGGCCGGCGAGGTGCGCGCGCTTGAGCCGCAAGTATCGGCGCGCGTGCGCTCGGCTCTCAGATTTCCGCTCGACGGGCAGGTGGAAAATCGCCGGCTCACGAGCGCGCTCGTGAAGGCTTGCACGGCGCGCGGCGTGCGCATCGCGGCGCACACGGAAGTCCGCGCGATCAAAGTTGAAGGCGGTCGCGCGACGGGCGTGGAAACTTCGCGCGGCGCGACGCGCGCCTCGTCGGTCGTCGTCGCGGGCGGCGCGTGGTCTTCGCGCTTGCGGCTCGACGTGTCGGCTGCGCGCGACGGGTGCGACGAGGCGCGCGTCGCCGCGCCGCGCGTCGAACCCGTGCGCGGGCAGATGCTCTGTTACGCACCGGCGGCAGCGGGGTCGCCGCTCATCCGCCACGTCGTCTACAGTCCGCGCGGCTATCTCGTTCCACGCCGCGACGGGCGTCTGCTCGCGGGCACAACCACCGAACACGCGGGCTTTGACAAGTCTCTGACCGATGCGGGGCGCGAGACGATTGAGAGGCACGCGCGCGAGATCGCGCCCGCCGCCCGCGCGCTGGTTCTGTCGGACGCGTGGGCTGGCTTGCGCCCGCGCGCGGCGGACGAGTGGCCTGTGTTGGGCGCGCTGGCCGACGTGCCGAACCTCTTTTACGCCACCGGCCATTATCGCAACGGCATCCTGCTCGCGCCGCTGACGGGCGCGCTGGTCGCCGGGATGATCTTGCGGCACGACGCGACTCCTCCCTTGCTTGAGGCTTTCACGCCCGAACGCTTTCGCCGCGCCTCCTGCGCGGTGTGAAAGAATTACAAAGATGAGCTTTACGGATAAAGACATGAGACTCACGCGCAGGCGCACCGGCGCACGGAAGTCCGGCGCACGGTCGCCCCGCGCGCGCCTCTTCTCCGATCATTATTCCATTCTCCGCTCTCCCGAATTTTTCCTGTGCGCCCGTGCGCCTGCGCGTGAGACTTTCCTGCTCGCCCTCTTCGCGTCTCTCGCGCTCTTTGCGCTCTGCCTCCCTGCCACGACGTTCGCGCAGGGCACGGCCTCAATCGCCGCGCCCGCATCCGATACGGCGGCGAGCGTCGCGGCGTTGTACGCGGAGGCCGAGGGCTACGCGCGAAAGAAATATGAGGCGTATGAGCGCGAGGGCGTCGGTTACAACGAGAAGTTGGTCGAACAGGTCGAACGCGAGCAGCGCACGCTGGCCGCTCGTTACGCCGCCGAAGTCGCGGCGCGCGGCGCGCTCGATGCGCGTGAGGTCTTCCACCTCGGTCGGCTTTACAACGTGGCCGAGGACGCGGAGCGCGCCGTCGAGACCATGCGCCGCTTTCTCGCCGCGAACCCGCGCGCGGCGGGCGACGAGCGACAGACCGCGCTCTACGTGATCGCACTGCAAACGGCGAAGCGGGGGCAGCCCGCGGAAGCCGAAGCGACGCTCGCGGAGTATTTGCAAGTGGCGTCGCCCGCCGCGCACGAGGCGCGTTACCGGGTGGAGAGCGCGCTGGCCGCGAGTTATCGCGGGCGGAAGCAGCCGGAGCAGGCCATCGCGCATGCCCGCGCCGCGCTCGCGGCGGCGCAGCAATTGCACGCCGCGAAGCCTCTCGACACGGCCACGCGCGATGCCGTGTTCTACCGCACGCTCTCTTTCATCCACGAGGCCGCGCTCGACTTGAAACGCACCGGCGAGGCCATCGCCGCCTTGCAGGAACTCAGACGCCTGAGCGTCAGTTTCCCGTCGGCCGATCTCTACCGGCGCGCCACCCTGTTGCTCGGTCGCATCGTGCCGCCCGTGGCTTACGTGTCGAAGCCGGACGATCCGTTGTTTCGCGCTGATGCGGGCGCGCGGCTCGCGCCTGAGATCGCGGTCAAGGATTGGATCGAGCAAAAGCCCGCCACGCTCGCCGGTTTGCGCGGGCGCGTCGTGCTGCTCGACTTCTGGGCGTTGTGGTGCACGCCGTGCCACGCCGCCTTGCCGCACATCGCCGGGTGGCAGGAGAAATACGAGAAGCGGGGCTTGAGCGTCATCGCTTTCACGGAGTATCGCAACGCGGTGAACGGCCGCCGCGTGCGGACGCCGCAGGAGGTCGGGGAACTGCGCAACTTCAAACGCGGCGCGCGCCTGCCCTTCGGCTTCGCCGTCGCCGACACGACCGCGACCGCCGACGCCTACGGCGTGACGACGATCCCGGTCGCCGTGTTGATCGACCGGCGGGGCATCGTGCGCTTTCTCAACGTCGGCGCGCACGAGACGGACATCGAAGAGTTGCACCAGATGATCGTGAGACTGTTGGACGAAAAAGAGAGCGGCGAGTGAAGGGCGGCGTGTGAAGGAGTGATGAAAAGATTTTCAATATCGGCGGGCGTCCGGGGCGGCGGCGTCGCGTTGTGTCTGGCCTTGGCGGCGAACGGCTTCGCGCAGACGGGGGTCGCGCCCGTGAGCCGACCGCAGCCGGAAGTGAAACAGCCGCAGCCGGAAGTGAAACAGCCGCA
>DASQNL010000178.1:0-3639 GCA_035644995.1 Pyrinomonadaceae bacterium
GCCATCACGCGGCTCGCGCGGATGCCCGTCAGGTTGATGTCGCCCTCGGTGGTGACGACGGCGCGCACCATCGCGCCCTGTATGTTGTGCACGGTGATGTTGCCGCGCTTGGTTTCGAGATCGACGGTCGAGCCGTAGGGCACTTGAATACGAAAGTTCACGTCGCCCACGTCCTCGCGCCCGCGCGTGTCGTTCATCACGTCGATCCAGAGGCCGTCGTCACGGAGTACGGGAGTGAAGCGCGCGGCGGGCGCTTCCATGTCGGCGCTGATCTTGATCTCGTCGCGATCCCAGCCGATGACATCGATCTCGCCGGAGCGGTTGTTGAGTTGAAGGCTCACGTTGCGTCGCGCCGGGTAAGTCTTTGAGAATTTGTGTTGCGCGAAAATTGCGTTGGCTGGCGACGAGGCGAGTGCGAGCAGAAGAAGCAGCGCGGCGCAGGCGGCGGACAGGTGCGTTCGTGCCGACCGTCGCGTCGCGACGGGGTTGCACACTACGGCGGCGGCTTGCATGTGAGGAACGGTCTGCGTCTTCTTCATCAATCTCTAAATCTCTCGCTTGTCGGGTGGTCGTCGTCGCGCCGGACGCGCGGCGGGAAGACCGGCGCGGCTGTCGTCTAAAATAAATCTTACAGTTCGGAGAACTCGCGGAGCAGTTCCATCTTCTCGCGCAGCGCGGCGTTCAAGGCTTCTTCGGAAATCTCGTCGTGCGGGCTCTGGTCGAGTTCCTTGAGCGAATCGCTGACCGCCGCGTCGATGATGCCGAGGCTGCGGTCGAAGGCTTCACGCATGCGCGGATTCCAGCGCCCCTTGCGCTCCTCTACGCGCTTCATCAGATACTCGATGGCGACCACCTGATCCGAGTTCAACTTGCGCGCGCCGCCCCTCTCCAAAGCCATGTTTGACTTAACGCCGTCGCCGTTGTTGTTCGCGCCGAGACGCTGCATGCCGACGGTGGTGATGACCGCGACGCCGACGACGATGGCCGCGACAGCCGCCGTCAGTTGCGGCAGAGACAAAGCCCACCGCTTATTCATCAGGCGCGTTAAAAAATTCTCGCGCGAGGCCAGAGCGTCTGCCGACGTGCGTGCGTGCGCCGCCGCGCGTTGTTGCGCGCCGAGTTCGGCTTCGATGGTGTTGCGCACGCGCAGCCACATGGCGCGCTCGTTCGGCGGCGCGACGAATTCTTCGCGGCTCTCCGCCGCCACGTTCACGATGGCGCGAATCTCGTCGCGCACGCACGCGCAGCCGAGACACTCATCGAGATGCGCGCTCAGGAGCGTGTGGTCATCTCCGGCAAGTGTGCCGTCGAGGAAGTCGCCTAAAAGTTCACTACACTTCTCGCATTCCATTGCTATAACCTCTCACGCACGCCGCGTGCAACTGTATGGCTTTCGGGTACGCCCCGTCGTTCGACAGCCGCAAAAGGAGAGTCGCGGCACGCTATTTCAAATCCCGAACACTGGCGGTCGCCGGGCGCGACCGTGTTCCTGCATCTTAACCTGTCGCTTCGTGCGCCGCTCCGGGGTCGGCCTGTCGGCGAAAGCGACGTTGTTGGAAGCTACGAAGCCGCTTTTTGTTGCCTGAGGAGCATGCGGAGTTTCATCCGCGCCTTGTGCAACTGCGACTTACTCGTGCCCACCGAACAACCCAGCATCCGCGCGATCTCTTCGTGCTCGTGCCCCTCTACGTCATGCAACAAAAACACCGTCCGGTAGCCGGGAGGCAACTGACTGATCGCACGGTCTAAGGCAATCCTATCCACCACCGGCATGGCGTTCGGATTTCCTGTGCCCGTCACCACCTGCACGGGCGTCTCCCCGTCGTCCGTCGTCTGCTCCAACTTCACCCCTCGCTTGCGAAAGTGCATCAACACCTGATTGACCGTCAGGCGGTGCAGCCAGGTGGTGAAGGCCGACTCGCCACGAAAACTTCCTATTTTGCGGAAGAGTTGGATGAAGGCTTCCTGTGCTAAGTCTTCGGCTTCGGCGACGTTTTGGGTCATGCGCAGACAAAGCGAGTAGACGCGGCGGTTGTGTCGCTCGTAGAGTTGCTCGAAGGCTGCGAGGTCGCCGCCGGCTGCGCGTTGCGCGAGTGTGTAATCCGACGCGTGGTCGGACGACTGTGGATTTTCCGTCTCGGTTGCGGTCACGTGTCCGAATATTGTTCGGTGAGCAGAAGCGAGTGCAGTCAATGACTTTCTCTCCAGACTTACGACCGAGGCTTGAATTGCTTTGACCCCGTGTTCGATGTGCCCGCTACAGGAGCGTCGCGCGTATGAACTTCCGGCGCACGCGTCATGGCGAGTTTATTCCCGCGTCTTGTGATGCGGAATTTTTCATCGGTCGTTGCCCTGCTCAGGCTAAATTTGTCTATATTCGTGCTTTATTCGCCCGCCGCGAGGTGCCTCTGGCCGCTCCACTCAAGTCCAGTATGTGCGGTCGAGCGAACGATAGCCGACGGCTTCCGCGACGTGCGCGGGGCGAATCTCTCCGCCGGACTCTAAATCTGCGATGGTGCGGCTGACTTTTAGTATCCGATCATACGCGCGCGCTGACAAGCCCAGACGCGTCATCGCCGACTCCAACATGCGCTCGCTCTCGGCGTCCAACGTGCAGAAACGGCGCAAATGTCGCGGCGTCATCTGCGAGTTCGAGAAAATGCCCTCGCCCGCAAAACGCGCCAGTTGCCGCCCCCGCGCGCTCGACACGCGCACGCGAATCTCCTCCGAACTCTCCGCCGCAGCCGTGTCGCCGCCCGTTTGCGACAACTCTTTGAAGCGCACGGCGGGCACGTCGACGTGTATGTCTATGCGGTCGAGGAGCGGCCCGGAGATGCGACCGACATAGCGCTGGATTTGGAGCGGGGTGCAACGGCACTCGCGCGTCGGGTCGTTCCAGAATCCGCAGGGGCAGGGGTTCATCGCCGCCGCGAGCATGAAGGAGGCGGGAAACGTCAGAGACATCGCGGCGCGGCTGATCGTAACTTTTTGATCTTCGAGCGGCTGGCGCAGGACTTCGAGGACGCTTCTGTCAAACTCCGGCAACTCGTCGAGAAACAGGACGCCGTGATGCGCGAGCGAGACTTCGCCCGGGCGCGGGATCGCGCCGCCGCCGATGAGTCCCGCGTCGCTGATGGTGTGATGCGGCGAGCGAAACGGCCTCTCCGTAACCAGTCCTGCGCGCCCCGTCAGCCCCGCGACCGAGTGAATTTTCGTGAGTTCGAGCGCGGCCTCGAATTCGAGCGGCGGCAGCACCGTCGGCAAGCGCTTGGCGAGCATCGTCTTGCCCGAACCCGGCGGCCCGATGAGGAGTATGTTGTGCGCGCCTGCGGTCGCCACTTCGAGCGCGCGCTTGGCGGCGAGTTGGCCGCGCACTTCGCTGAAGTTCACGCCGCACGGCGCGGCGTGCGCGAGTAGGAGCGAGGTGTCAACTTTAACGGGCGCGGGGCGTCGCCCTTCATCGTTCACGTCGAGCGCGGCGACGAGTTCGACCGCCGCCCGCAAGTCTGCCACCCCGTACACGTCCACGCCCGCGACAACCGCCGCCTCCGTCGCGTTCTCTTCGGGCAACAGCAGAAACTTGATTCCGGCGTCGCGTGCGCGCAGGGCGATGGGGAGCGCGCCTTTGATCGCGCGGAC
>DASQNL010000179.1:0-4557 GCA_035644995.1 Pyrinomonadaceae bacterium
CGGCTCGCCCCGGCTTCAGATACGAAAAAGGGCGGCCGTCTGAGGCCGCCCGTCCCTAACCGTTCTCCGCCGCCGGTCGCTCCACGATGGCGACGCCTTCTTCGCCGTCGAATTCGTTGAGCATGACCTTGATGATCTCGCTCCTTTTCGTCGGCGCAAACTTCCCGACGAAGTCGGCCTGTATCGGCAACTCGCGGTGCTCTTTCCCGCGATCCACGAGGACGGCGAGTTGCACGCGGCGCGGCCGCCCGAAGTCTATCAACTGGTCGAGCGCGGCGCGGATGGTGCGCCCCGTGTAGAGCACGTCGTCGATGAGGACGATATTGCGGTTGTCCACGCCGCCGGGCAAGTCCGTGCGATTGATGATGGGGTTCGCGCCGACGGTCGAGAGGTCGTCGCGGTAGAGCGTGATGTCGACGACGCCGACGGGCGGGCGGTCGCCTTCGAGGTCGGCGATCTTGTCGGCGAGGCGATGCGCCAGCGGCACGCCCCGCCGCTGGATGCCCACCAGATAGAGATCGCTCGAACCCTGATTCTCCTCCACGATCTCCGACGCCAGGCGCGCCAGCGCGCGATTGATGCGCGCGCCGTCCATGATTCGCACTTTTTCGGTAAATTCCATCGGCGCGGATACTAGCATAAAGCGGTCGCGTGTGACGAGTGAGAAGCGGCCGCCACCCGCATCATATCCGGTTTCGACGGCGGGAAAGTTACGCGGCCGCTCCCCGGCAAGGAAGGGATGCGCGGACGTTGAAACGGCGGCGGCCGACGTGAAACTAGCGACGGGTGACAAGCGGCGGGTGACAAGATACACTCCGTTTCGCTCTTGTCACCCGTCCTTTGTCGCCGGTCATTTTTCAATGCTCTATCGCTCGCTCGTGCGCCCCGCCCTCTTTCGTCTCGCGCCGGAGACGGCGCACGAGTTCGCCCTGCACGCGCTCGCCGTCGCCTTGAAGCCGGAGGGCATGCGGCGTCTGATTGCGCGTCGTTTGCAGCGTGCGCCGTTCGGCGAACTCGAACGCTTCGGGTTGAGGTTCGGCAACCCGGTCGGGCTGGCGGCGGGCTTCGATAAGAACGGGGCGGCGGCGCGCGAGTTGGCCGCGCTCGGTTTCGGCTTTCTGGAAGTGGGAACGGTGACGCATCTGGCGCAACCGGGCAACCCGCAGCCGCGCCTGTTTCGGCTGCCGGCGGAGCGCGCGCTCATCAATCGTCAGGGCTTCAACAACGACGGCGCGGCCGCGCTCGCCGCGCGGCTTGCGCGCGGCGGACGCCCCGCTTGCGTGCTCGGCATCAACATCGGCAAGAGCCGCGTCGTCGAACTGGCCGGGGCGACCGCCGATTATCTCGCCAGTTTCGAACTCGTGCATCCGCACGCCGACTACATCACCATCAACGTCAGTTCGCCGAACACGCCTCACCTGCGTGAACTGCAACGCGCCGACGCGCTCGCCGGATTGCTCGGCGCGCTGCAAAAGCGCAACGAGGAATTGTCGCTCCGCGCCGGGCAAGTTGGGGCGACGCCGCGCCGCGTGCCGCTGCTCGTGAAAGTCGCGCCCGATCTGGAAGCGGCCGACCTCGAAATGATTATTGATGTCGCGCGCCGCACCGCGATTGACGGCATCATCGCCACCAACACGACGATTGCGCGTGAGAATTTATCGCAGACCCCGGCACACGTCGTCTCGGCCATCGGCACGGGTGGGTTGAGCGGCGCGCCGCTGAGAGCGCGTTCGACGGAGGTGATCCGGGCGTTGTATCGTCTCTCGCGCGGCACGTTGCGGATCATCGGCGTCGGCGGCATCTTCAATGCGAACGACGCCTGGGAAAAGATTTGCGCCGGAGCGAGCCTCGTGCAACTCTACACGGGTTTCATCTACGAAGGCATGACCGCCGCCCGCGACATCAACGAAGGGCTGGCCGAGATTCTTCGCCGCGAAGGCTTTCGCACACTCGACGAGGCCGTCGGCTGCCGCGCGGAATAGCTGCCGCCAGCGGTCGGCCGTCAGCCGGACGAATCACTCTCACGTTGTAACTTGAGTTTCAGACGATTGCTTCTTGCCGATAGCTGACGACCGGCATCTTCATCACTATGAACAACAAATTGATCATCGCGCTCGACGTAGAGACGGCGGGCGAGGCGCGCCGTTTATGTTCGCTGCTCGGCGCGGAGGCGGGCATGTTCAAGGTCGGCTCGCAACTGTTCACCGCCGCCGGGGCGCAGTTGGTGCGCGAGATCGTGGCCGAAGGCAGGCGCGTCTTCCTCGACCTCAAATTCCACGACATCCCGAACACGGTCGCCGCCGCGTGTCGCGAAGCCGTGCGGCTCGGCGTCTCACTCTTCAACGTTCACGCGGCGGGCGGCGGCGAGATGATGCGGCGCGCGGCGGAGGCCACGGGCGAAACGGCCGAACGCGAAGGCTTGCCCCGCCCCGCGCTCATCGCCGTCACCGTGCTCACAAGCGCGGACGCGTCCGTCCTCGCGGAGATCGGCGTCGCGGGCGGGTTGGAGGAACAGGTCAAGACTTTGGCGAAACTGGCCGCCGCGAGCGGGTTGGACGGCGTGGTCGCTTCGCCGCACGAGATCGCGCTCGTGCGTGCGGCGGTCGGGCGCGAAAATTTCCTGCTCGTCACGCCGGGCGTGAGACCGTCCGCCGCCGCGCACGATGATCAGAAACGCGTGATGACGCCCGCCGCAGCGGTGCGCGCCGGGGCGGATTACCTCGTCGTCGGGCGGGCGATCTTGAACGCGCCCGATCCTCTGCGCGCGGCGCGCGAGATCAACGCGGAGATGGAACGCGCCGCGGCTGAATCGCCGGGCGGCGCGCGGGAGAAATAGGGCGCAGGGGGCGGCGCGGGGCGTCCGGCAAGTTGTGCGCGGCGGGTCGTCCGCGAGGTGCGCGGGCGCGGTTGTGTGGTGTAAGCTAGCGGGCATTAATTCCCCCGTCGAATGATTTAGGAACGGCATGCGTGCGCGCGGCGTGTAATGCTCACCACGCCTTGCCGTGCGCCGCGTGAGAGGGAAGGTAGAGCGAACCTGCGGAAATGAGGAAGTTACTTTTGCATCGAAGACACAGACTGCTCCGGGCGGCGTTCACATTCCTGTTCGCATCACTGACCTTTTCCGCCTTCGCTCAGCAAACTCCGGGCGACGCCGCGCCCGGCGGATTTTCGCCCGCGCCCTATCAGGCGGGCGAGAAACTGACCTACAACATCTCCTTCTCAAATTTCAGCACCGCCGGCCACGCCGAATTGTTCAACGCCGGTCGCGGCCGGTTCTTCGACCGCGCAGGCTTTGAACTGCGCGCCCGCGTCCAGAGCATCGGCGTCGTGCGCGCCGCGCTCTACGCCATCGATAACGAATACACGTCTTACGTCGATCCGCAAACCGGGCTTCCCTTTCGCACGCGATTCCAGCGACTCGAAGGCGGCGCGGCGGCGCAAACTTCGACCGGCGCAGGCCAATCCGCGCCCGCCGTCGAAGCGACCCCCACCACTTACGATTTTCTCTCCGCGCTCTACCGCCTGCGTGCGCTGCCCCTCGCGGCGGGCGCGATTTATCCCGTGAGGGCGGAGGGCGACGGCGTGCAGTACGATGCGGAGTTACGCGTCACGGGGCGCGAGACGGTGAGGACGGCGGCCGGCACTTTCAACGCCATCGTGACCCAACTGCGCGCGCGCAACAATGCGGCCGTGAACGACTACCGCCCGCGCATCTATTTCAGCGACGACGAGCGACACGTGCCCGTGCTCTTGACGGCCAAACTCAAGACCGGGGAGATACGCGTCGAACTGGCGAGTTCGGAGTTGTTGAACGTGCCCGCCACGCTCCCGGCCGGCAACGTCGCGGAAAACGCGCAACCGCCCGACGCCACACCCACCCCGGCGCGCCCCGTTGTGCCCCCCGCAGGCGACGGCGCGCTCCCGGCCGCCGGAGCCGCGGCGGACACCTCTTCCGACCTGCCGTTCAAAGTGGGCGAGCAGTTGAACTTTAATTTCTTCCTCGGCACGTCGCCGCAGCCCGTCGGCATCGCCACCTATCACGTCCGCGCGCGCAGCCGGTACGTGGGGCGCGACGGCCTCTGGCTCTCGGCCTCGATGACGACCACCAACGCCCTCCAGCAAGTCTTCCCCGTCGCCGACAAGATCGAGACTTACGTTGACGCCAAAACCCTGCTGCCCTTCCGCAGCCAGTTGCAAATCCGCGAGGGCAGCCACCGCTTGCAGGGCGTCGTCTCGCTCGATCAGGAACGCGGCTCGGCCACCGTCACCGACGGCAGCACCATCGAGATTCCCGTCGGCACTTACGACCTCGTCTCGGTCATCTACGCCCTGCGCTCCTTCGACCTGACGCCGCCCAAACGCAACGCCGTCTCCCTGCTCATCAACAAGCGGCCGCGCACCCTCTTCATCACGTCGCTCAAACGCGAGACTATCGAACTCGGCGGCAAACGCATCCCCACCTACCAACTCGCGCTCGCCACCGACGAGGCGCAAGGCGACCGCCTCCAACTGCGCCTCTGGGTCGGCGCGGATCGCCGCCGCCTGCCCCTGCGCCTC
>DASQNL010000180.1:0-5554 GCA_035644995.1 Pyrinomonadaceae bacterium
GAAGCCGGCGCGGTGCGCCTTGAGCGCGGTGCTCAACATGTAGATCGACTCGCTCGACCCTTCGAGGCCGTGAACGAGCAGCAGCGTGGGGTGCGCGCGCCGCTCGGCCTGCCAGCGACAATGGACGAGCACGCGCATGCCCGTTTCGACTTCAAACAGGCGCGCCTCGTCGCTCCGCAATTCGCGCAGCCGCCGCCGCCGCGGCCACATGAAAGCGGCGAGCGTCTGCGCGTGGCCGCTCTTGAACAGCGGGTGCGGCGTGAACGGTTTCGCCGCGAGCGCGCGCGCCGTCTCGCGGAGGCGGGCGGCGGCGGGCGCGTCCGCGACGTTCTGCCGCGTGCCGCTCGCGCGCTCTGCTTCCTCCGGCACGGTGTCCATGTTTAAAGGCATCTACGCCAACAGTCGCGGCGGCTCGGAGACGGGCGGGTCGCCCGCGGGCGTCGGCGTGTCGGGTTCCTGAACGGGAGACTTCGGTTCGGCGTCCGGGGGCAAGGGCGGCGGTTCGGGTTGCGACGGGTCGGGTTGCAGCGGGTCGTGCGGTTCGCGCGTGGGCGTCCGTTCGGGTTGCTGCTCCGGTTGCGGCGGATCGGTGTTCGGGTTGCGGATCATGTGCTCGTCCTGTGGTTGAATTTAATAGGATGGATGATGACGGGCGGGCGGGCGACGCGTCAAGCGCAGGGGGCGGCGCGGCTGAATATTAACGGGCAACTTCCGAAGCCTGCTTGCGCCCGGCGTCAACGCCCGCCGCGACGGCGACGGTGGCGCGTTGCAGGTCGGCGACGACGAAACGGATCATGCGATAGCTGATGTGGCGGGGCAGCGCGTCGCGCAGCGGCTTGAGCCGTTCGTCGCCGAGACGCCTGACGGCCGCTTCGATGAGTGCGCGGTCTTGGGCATTGACGTGCCGGGAGAGGTCGAAGGGGCGGCCTTCGAGGATGCAATCGGCGAGGTGCTTCTCGACCGTCATCTCCGCGATGCCGCGCTCGCGGCTGATCTCTTCGATGCTCATGCCCGTTTCGTAGAAGGCGTAGGTTTCGTCAATCGTGCTGACGCGCGGCGCATTAACGGCGGCGGCCGACCGCGCGCCCGCGCCGGAGGCGGCGGCTCTCGCCCCGCGCGTCTCACGCGCATCGAGAGGAGCATACGGCGGCGGCGGCGCGGCGAGGACGGGAACGGCGGGCAGCGCGAGTTCGACGGAGGCGCGTTCGCGCATCACGTCACGGCCGAGGGCGGTGATGGCGACGGTCGGGTAATTGTCGCCCGTGACGCGCAACGCGCCCGCGGCGACGAGCGCGTCGATGTAGAGCAATATCTCATCCTGCGTCATGTTGGAGAGGATGCCGTAAGTCGAGAGGCGTTGGAGTCCGAACTGGGAGATTTTGGCCGAGCGCGAACCGCGCAGGCAGGCGGCCAAGATGCCCTTGCCGTAACGCCCTTCCATGCGCGCCGCGCAGGCGAGGATTTTGCGCACGCACAACGTTTCATCCTCGCCGAGCGCGCGCGCGCCCGTAATCTGTACGACCGCGTTCGGCCCCGCCGCCCCGCCGAAGCTCTCCGCCTCGCGCCGCCGGTGCTCCGCGAGCGATTGCCGATCCAGTTCGTTTTCCAACTCGCCGGCGAAGGGCGTGTGCTCAATGACGAACTTGTCGAGCCGCGTGCGCGGCGCGGCCGGGACGGAGGAAGCGTCGGCGTCGGCGCGCGTCGAAGCGAACGGCGACTCTTCGCCGTCGTAGTTGCCCACGGTTTCGTCGTCGTAGTATTCGACGGCGGGAGCGACGGGCGCGGCCGCCTGCTCCTTCATGCAGACGCCGCAGGTGCCGCAGGCCGGTTTGCGCGAGCGGTCGCCGAAATAGTCGAGGATGAAGGCGCGGTAGCAGTGGTCTGCGTAGCAGAAGCTGATCATCTCGCGGAGCTTGCGTTGTTCGAGCGCGGCGCGGCGGGCGAGGTCTTGCGGGCGGATGCGCAGGTGGGAGACGGGTCGCTCGTCGAGCATTTGCAGCCCGCGCGTGCGCCGCCCGGACTTGTATGAGATGACGCCCGCCGCGGTGAGAGACGAAAGCGAGCGGCGCACCGAGGCGAGATCGAGCCCGACGGTTTCGGCAAACTCGCTCACATCGATTTCGGCGTCGGCGCGTTCGTTCAAGTCGTAGCCGCCGAGCAGGGCGAACAACACTTGCTTGTCGCGCGCGCTGCGTTTTGCATTCACGGTTTCGCGCGCGAGATGCGGGGGCATGAGCAGGCGCATCTCGGCGCGGTTTTCGCCCGCCGCGCCGCGCTCGATGTGGCCGGCCTTCTCCAGGATGATGAGCGCGGATTGCACGGCCATCTCGTTGCGGATGCTGGCGCGCACGGCGATCTCGCGCGTCGAGAGTTCGATGTGCGGCAGTCGGGTGGCGACCAGAGCCTCGTAGACCTTGGCGATGAGTTCGGGCGGCGGGTAGGAGCCTTCGATGAAAAAATCCTGGGTGCGCTTGTCGGCGTAGTTGAAAAGGAGGACGCATTCGGAGGGCAGCCCGTCGCGCCCGGCGCGGCCGATCTCCTGATAGTAGGCTTCGATTGAGCCGGGCAGGTGGTAGTGGATGACGAAGCGGATGTCGGCCTTGTCGATGCCCATGCCGAAGGCGTTCGTCGCCACGATCATCTGGACGCGGCCGGACATGAAATCGTCCTGCGCGCGCGTGCGCTCCGCCTCTTCCATCCCCGCGTGGTAAGCGACGACGCTCAAGCCCGCGTCTTTCAGTCGGCGCGCCACCTGCTCGACCGACTTGCGCGTCGAAGAATAGATGATGCCCGAACCGCCACGGGCGGCGGCGGCAAGCGATTTGACGTGCGCGATCTTCTCGCGCTCCTTCTGCGTGTGGACGACGCGAATGGAGAGGTTCGGGCGGTCGAAGCCGGAGACGAAGGCGCGCGGCTCGCTGAGTCCCAGTTGTTCGATGATGTCGGCGCGGACGTGCGGCGTGGCGGTGGCGGTGAGCGCGACGACTTGCGGCCGCCCGATCTCTTCGATGGCTGCTTTGAGGCGCAGAAAGTCGGGGCGGAAATCGTGTCCCCAGGTCGAGACGCAATGCGCTTCGTCGATGGCGAAAAGCGAGACGTTGACGCTCTTTAAGGCTTCGACGAAATGCGCGCTGCGGAAGCGTTCGGGCGCAACGTAGACGAGTTTATATTTGCCCTGCCGGATGCCTGCGATGCGCGCCTTCTGTTCCTCGAAATCCACGGAACTGTTGATGAAGGTGGCGGGAAGACGGCGCGCGTGCAGCGCATCGACTTGATCCTTCATGAGCGCGATGAGGGGGGAGACGACGATGGTCGCCCCTTCTTTCATCAGCGCGGGGAGTTGGAAACAGAGCGACTTGCCGCCGCCCGTCGGCATCACGACGACCGTATCGTGACCGGCGAGCACGGCGTCGATAACTTCGGGCTGGCCTTCGCGGAAAGTCTCAAAGCCGAAGTGTTCGCGCAGGGCGGCGAGGGCTGAATCGAGATTTGACATCACAGGTAAAGTCGCGCGGGGAAACTCCCCGGAGACACCTTGGATTTTACCGCAACGGCGGCGACGCGTCACACCCGCCGGGAACTCGTTTCTCCCTATTGACACTGATTATGAGCGGGAATATGCTGTGCGCGTCAGCCTCACCTCATCAACCGTGGGAAGGAACCTTACCATGATACAACCGCCCGCCCGCCCCTCACTCACTTTACTGCTCGCCTGCCTCTGCTTATTCCTAGTCCCTTGCGTCAACGCTCAGGAGGTGGCGCAAAATGAACGCCGCCTCATTAATTTCACCAGTGAAGGCTGGGGGCGTTCATGGGCAACGAAGAAGGTGTTGCCCGTCTATCCCGCCGCGGCCGTCGCACAGAATATTCAGGGCGTGGCGGAAGTAGGCGTCGGCATTAATGATGACGGGCAAGTGATTAAAGTCCGGGTGCCCTCCGGCCTCGACCCGCACTTACGCAAAGCGGCGGTCGCTGCCGTCAAGCAATGGAAGTTCCGGCCGTGGGAGAATAAAATGCCGCCGGGCGGGTATTGCATTTTCCGTCTGACCTTCCACTTCATCATCGAAGAAGGCGCAGGCCGCGTCGAGTTGTACAACCCGCCATGGGACAATCCTTATCACAGGCGCATTCGCGTTGTGTACGGGCGAGATCGAAAGGAATGGCTATCTTGGGAAGACGCCACCGACGACAACTGAACACCTCTCCGACTGGCGTATAAGCCTTACCCCGTCGGCCTCACTTGAACGGGCAGGTCTAATAAATCTCAGCCTGCTTGTCGTGGACGCCTCTCACCTCAACGCGAACACAGTTAAGGAACAACTATCATGAAGTCTCACCTCATCCTCTCTCGCCAACACCCTCTCAAGTCAACAAAGCTCGTCGCCGTGCTGCTCGTCGCCTTCCTCGCCTTGTGCGCCGTCGGCATCGTGTCGAGCACGGCACAGTCAACGCAGAAGGGGGAACGCGAGTTAGAAGATAAAATCCCGAAGCACCTGCCGATTAAAGTTAAGGTCAAGAACTCGGAGAAGGTGAAGGACTTAAATAACGATCAATGGATGCGTGACGTAGAAATAGAGGTGCAGAACACTGGCGACAAGCCGATCTATTACCTGCGCCTGAGCCTTTATTTCGTGGATGTGACACTTGAGTCGGGTGCTCAACTCGGCTTCCCGATAGATTACGGCAATCCCCAGTTCGTTGACTTCGAGAAACGGGCAACGTCGCAGGACGTGCCGTTGCGACCTGGGGAAACCTACGTGTATCAATTTTCCAAGCGGTGGGCTGGGAGGTGGGAAAAGTTCAAGGTTAACCGCCAACTTCCTCACCCTAAAAAAATAGGTCTCCAGTTCGAGGTTCTCAGTTATGGCGACGGCACCGGGTTCGTCAGCACGGGCGGCACCCCTGTGCCCAATAAACAGGAGTCAAACTCCGAATGTGGTACTCAAAACAAAGCCGCAGCGAATCTAAAGGCTATTCAGGCAACCTTACCGCATCGCCCACCTATCGCACGATTCCAGTTAGCCTCATTTCTTACCGGTAGAGTTCCTGCCGGTAATTTTTTTGCGCTCCATCCAACTAGTCCTATTCCCGGCATGCCCTCTATTCAGTCTGGTATATGCTGCCCATCCACGTCATGTTTCAACCTTAAGTTGACGCTCGGCGGCAACTGCTTCTGTGAAGATGAACTCGGCGATCCGCCCCTCGAAGCCGGTTCGGCAGCCTGTGGAACTGTTGGCAGTATATGTGGCACCCAGGGCACGAACCAATTCATCTGTGATGACAACGAGCACACCTGCACTAGTTTCTTCATTATCCCCTGCATAACCCCAACCCCCACCCCGACCACCACGCCGACCCCCGACCCCACGCCGCCGCCGTCCTGCGACCCACCCGAGGCGACGCAGCCGAACGGCACTTGCATCCCCTTCGGGCCGTGCCCGCCCGTCGGCACGCGCGGCTGGCTGTGCGACCCTCGCCGCATGACGCCTGTCCGCGCGCTGGCCTGACTCTTGACGCTGCGCGCAGGCGGGTCTAATCTCAAGCTGTTTGGATC
>DASQNL010000181.1:0-3883 GCA_035644995.1 Pyrinomonadaceae bacterium
CCGTTCTTCTCCAAACCCGTCCTCGATCAAAGCGCATACCGCGCTCATGGCTTCCGCTTCGTCCGCGCCTTCCATTGTCAAACGCAGTTCCGTCCCGCGCGAGGCCGCCAGCAGGAGCACGCTCAAAATAGACTTGGCATCGGCGACCGCGCCGCCGTCCGTGCGTTCGAGCCGCACCCCGCTTCGATAGACGCTCGCCGTGCGTACCAGTTTGGCGGCGGCGCGCGCGTGCAGCCCCAGGCGGTTGACGATCACGATTCGCTTCTCCAGCATTCTTTCTCCGACCGATGCGGGCGGCTATTTCTTCTTCGGGGCGGCGAGCAGTTCGCCCGCGAGATGTATGGCCTGCTGCCCCTGATCGCGGACGCGCCCGGCCACCACGGCGAGCGGTTCGGCCTCCGTCTGGCTCGCCAGTTTGATCACCATCGGCAAATTCACGCCCGTCACCACCTCCACCTCGCCCTCGGCGAAGAACATCGAGGCGATGTTGGTCGGCGTGCCGCCGAACATGTCGGTCAGGATGAGCACGCCGTGGCCTTCCGAGACGCGCGCGATGGCGCGTTCGATCTCGGCGCGCGCCGCGTCAACGTCGTCGTGCCAACCGATGGAGATGGCCGCCACCTGCGCGACGGGGCCGATGATCATCTCGGCCGCCGCCAGCAGTTCGGTCGCCAACTGCCCGTGCGTCACGATCACGCCCGCCACTCGTCGCGGCGTTCCAATTTTTCCGGCTTCATCCATATCACTTTTCGTCCCCGACATTTATTCGACCGGCGACCAAAGCCGCGACCGACCGCGACCGCGCCATCGAGTTGCTCACAGGTCGTTGGCGATGTTGCCCATCAGGTAGCCGCCGACGGCCGCGTTGACGCCGACGATGCGCGCGATCAGTTTCAACTCGTTTTGGTCGAGCCAGATGCCGCCGCACGTCTCGCACTTATCGATCAGCACCAGATCGTAGATGATCAGTTTTTTCATCGCGCGCCCGTCAATCGGGCACACGCGCACCCTCTCGCGCGAAGGGTTGAGATTGTCCGTGCAGTCGGTGCAGATCAAAAAATCGTGCTCGATGGAAACATCTTCAAGCCGGTAATCACGGCGGCAGCGGATGCAATCCTCATTTTCGCTCATGCCTGTGTCTCCCTGCGCTTTCCTCGACGGAACGGGTTCAACCGGAAGCGACGCCGCGGCCGGCGTCTTTTTTGGCGGCGCGGCGCGGGCGCGTCTTGCTCACGTCGCGGTGGACGGCCGTGGCGTCGAAGCCGTTGCGCCGGAGGCGACGCGCGAGCGCGTTGGCGACCATCACGGAGCGATGACGCCCACCCGTGCAGCCGATGCCAACCGTCACGTAAGACTTGCCCTCGCGGCGGTAGAGCGGCAGCAGGTAGTCGAGCAATCCGCCGAAGCGTTCGAGCGTTTCGGTCGTCTCGGCCTGCCGGCGTAAAAACTCGACGACGCGGCGGTCGTTGCCGGAGTAAGCGCGCAACTCTTCGATGAAGTGCGGGTTCGGCAGATGACGCACGTCGAACATCAGATCGAGATCGCGCGGCCCGCCGTACTTGTGGCCGAAGCTCAAGACCTGCACGCGCATCGGCGTGCCGGCGCGGTCGGGGCTGAAACGCTCGATGAGATAACGGCGCAGCGTGTGGACGTTGTGCTCCGAGGTGTCGATGATGAGGTCTGCGTGCGCGCGGATGTGCGCGAGGGCGGCGCGTTCGGCGCGAATGGAGGCGAGCAGGCCGTCGCCCGTGTCGGCCGGGTGCGGGCGGCGCGTCTCGCTGAAACGGCGTTGCAAAACTTCGTCGGACGCCTCGAAGAAGAGGACGTGCACGGCGAGGCCGCTCGCGCGCCGGAGTTTTGTCAGTTGGCTCTCGAACTCGCTGAGAAAATGGCCTTCGCGGATGTTGATGACGAGCGCGGCGCGTTTGATGCGCGCCTCGCCGTCCTCTTCCTCCTCATCTTCCGGCTGCACGAGACGCGCGAAGGTGGGCAAGAGCGTCAGCGGCAGATTGTCCACGCAGAAGTAGCTGAGGTCTTCAAAAGCATTCGTCGCCGATGACATCCCCGACCCGCTCAAGCCCGTGATGACGACGATGTCGGGCGCGCCGCTCTCCGTGGTTTTAGCTGCTCTTTTTTTCCGGCTCATCAATTGTGCATTCCGCCTGCGGCTGCCCGGCGGCGGCGGCGGGCGTCGCCGCCGCATCCGCCGCGTCCGATCTCGAAAAATCTTCCGGCGCGCCTTCGTCGTGCCCGTCCGCACGAAGCAGGCGGGTATGGCGCGCGACGAAATTCTCAGCCGCATTGTAACCGCGCAGGCGTAACAAGTGAACGCGCAAGGCGGTTTCCACCAGCGTCGAGAGATTGCGGCCGGGGCTGACCGGCAAGAGGACGTGCGGCACACTCACGCCCAGGATGTCCACGGCGCGCTCGTCGATTCCCAGACGTTCGACCTCGCGCGCATCCTTCCAGCGTTCGAGCCGGATGGACAGCCCCACCCGCTTCGCGCCGCTGACGGCGGCCACCCCGTAAAGCTCGCGGACGTTGATGATGCCGAGGCCGCGTATCTCCATGTGCTCGCGCAGGAGTTCGGGCGCGCTCCCCATGAGGTGATCCGCGCCGAGGCGTCGCACCTCCACCAGATCGTCCGCGACGAGGCGGTGCCCGCGCACGATCAGATCGAGCGCGCACTCGGACTTACCGATTCCCGATTCGCCTTCGATGAGCACGCCGAGACCGTAGGCATCGAGCAAGACGCCGTGCCGCAACTCGCGCGGCGCGAGCGTCTCGCGCAAATAATCCGTGACGACGCCGATGGCGACCGAACTGACGAGCGTGGTCTGCAACAGGGGCAGCCCCGCGCGCTCGGCCGCCTCGACAAACTCGGCGGGCGGCGTCTGTTCCTTCGTCACGAGGACGCAACTGATCGACTCCAGCGAGAGGTTGTCAATCGCCGCGCGCCTGCCCTCCGGCGTGAGTTGGCCGAGAAACAGGACTTCGCTCTGGCCGATGATCTGCACGCGCCCGGCGTGGACGTAGTGCGTGAAGCCGGAGAGCGCGAGGCCGAGTTTCTGGATGCGCTCCGAGGTGATGCGGCGCGACGACAGCCCCCGCCCGCCCGCCAGCACGCGCAACTCCAGACGCGCGGGCGCGGAGGCGACGAAGTCGCCGACGGTGATCGAGGGCTGCTCTCTGCGCGCGTCGTTCATTGTGCGTGAGCGTGGTTCATTGCGCCGGTGTCGGGGCGGCGGCGGGGGGAGCGGGCGTCGCGCCTTCCGGGCTGGCCGCGCGCGTGATGATGTTCAGTTCGATCTCCACCATGTCGCCGAGAAAGGTCGGGTTGTCGGCGCGGCTGTAGTTGATGCCGAAGTCCTTCCGGTTGAGCGTGGTGCGCGCGGTCGCGCCGATTTGCGTCTTGCCGGTCTTCTCGTCTTTGCGGACGCCGTTGATGGTGAACGGCAGCGCGATCTCCTTCGCCACGCCGTGCATGGTGAACGTGCCGTGTGCGATGAAATTTTTGCCGCGCTTCTCGATGCGGCTGCTGCGGAAAGTGATTTCGGGAAACTTCTCCACGTCGAAGAAGTCCGCGTTGCGCAGGTGTTTGTCGCGCCCCTCGTGGCCGGTGTCGATGCTCGCGGCTTTGATCACGGCGTTGACCGTGGATTTCGTCACGTCGCTGTCGTCATGGACGATCTCGACCGTGAATTCGTTGAACTTCCCGCGAACGTGCGACAGCCCGCCGAGGATCGGCATCGAGAAGCCGACGTTGGAATGCGACACATCGGCCGCATACCTCGTCACCGCGCTGTGGACGGGGATGAAGGCGAGGAGGAGGGCGAGGAGAGCTACGGGCAGATGCTTTCGGGTCATGATTGTTCCTTCCGAT
>DASQNL010000182.1:0-1875 GCA_035644995.1 Pyrinomonadaceae bacterium
GCTCGGCTTCAAAAAAGCTGTTCTCTTGAGACAAGAGGGGACGGAAGATTTCTCGAACGTGGCGGGCTTGCAATACATTTCTTTCACCGGCGACAAGCTCAAGGAGGCCTTTTACGACCTGCAAAAGGTTCTGAAAAGAGAAGGGCAGGTGCCCTGATTTCTTATGAGTGACGAGATAGCCGAAGCCCTGCGTGAACAACTCGGCGAGGTGCGGAGCGCGAGCGAGCGTCGCACCATGGCCGGACTCGTGCGCGCTCTCGGCCAACTCCCCGCCGAGAGCGCGCGCGCCGCGCTCGAAGTGAGCGCGGGGCTGGCAAGTTTGAGTTTGCGCGTCGGGCTGGAATTTTTGCGCGCGGCCGTGGGGGCGGCGCAGGTGTTGGAAGCGGCGGAGTTGCGCGAGTGGGGCGAGATGGGGCGGCGGCTGGCGATGGCCGACGCGGAGACGGGCGCAAACTTCTTCAAGGCGGGCGTGGCCGAACTGCTCGAAGTTCCGGCCGGGGCGCGCCCGCTATTGTTTCAAGTGTGCGCGCGCCAGTTGCCGCTCTCGACTTCCATCGCCACCGAGACTTTCAAACGCGCGCCGGAACTGGCGCGCGCCGCCGGAGACGACGAGTCGCTGACCGCCTCCTTTGCCGTCGCGCTGGAGATCGCGCGCCGCTCCGCCCGCCACAGCGCGGACTTTCTCGCCGCCGCGCCCGCCGCCTTCGCGCATCTCGAAAAATACCGGGCGCGCGGGGACGCGGGCGAGAACGAGGTGGCGCGCGCCGCGCTGCATCTGGCGGGGTCGTTCGCCGCGCGCGCGGGCGGCGTCGCCGCCGACGCGTGGGCGAATCTGCCGGCCGCCACCGCCGCGCTCGACGCCCGACAAGCTCTCACGCTCTTTCGCCACACGGAGCAGTTTCTCGAACGCGGCGGGGCGGCCGCCTTGCACGTCCTGATCGCGGGCGGCGAGGCGCTCCGGCTCGCGCCTCAAGTCTTCACCGATTGGACGGCTTTGCTGCACGCGGTCGCCGCGCAGGGCAACGCCCCGCTCGTCTCGCTCGCGCGCCACAGCCCGCTTTTCTTCCGCACCCTCTCCCCGCCCGGCGCGGCGGAAGGCGAACTCGCGCGGCGCGTCATCACGGCGACGCGCGCCGTGGCCGTGGTGGATGCCGAGGCGGCGATCTCATGTTTTCGTTCCGCGCCCGCCGCCTTGCGTGCGGCTTCCATCGAACAATTCGAGCAGTGGGCGCACGACGGCCTCGCGCTCAAACGCAACGACGCGCGCGCGCGCCGCAGTTACTACGCGCTCGAAACCCGGCAGAGCAACGCCGCGCTCGCACAAGGCGGCGCCGAACTCTCGCTCGACGCCGTGGCCTCCACGCTCCGTCTCTACGTCGAAGGATTGACCGGCCGCGCCGTGGATGTGGCCTCGCTCGCCGCCGTGCCCGACGAGGCGCGCATCGGCGACGGGCGCACCATTCACCTGCCCGCGTCCGTCGCGGAGTTTGCCGACGACGAGCGCAACTTTCGTCTCTACAAAGTGCTGGCCGCGCACGCCGCCGGGCAGATCGAATTCGGCACGCACACGCGCGCCGGAAATAACGAACCAGGGAGCGCGCCTTTGCGCGCCGCCTTCGCCTCCATCGCCGAACTCTACGCCGAAGAGAACGCCGACGCCCGCGACGCCTTCGCGCTCGACGGCTACATCAACGACCCGTCCCGGAGCGAACCCGCGCTTGCGCCCGCGGAGGAGGCGCGCCGCGCTCGCGCCAAACGGCGGCGGATGCCTCAAGCGGCCGACTATCGCGCCGTGCTCACGCTCTTTCCGCTCCCCGTGCTCGCCGCGCGTATCTTCGGCACGCTGGAGAACGGGCGCATTGATCGTCGCCTGCG
>DASQNL010000183.1:0-1500 GCA_035644995.1 Pyrinomonadaceae bacterium
GTGTCGAGTTGCGCGTCGCCGAACGACGAACTCATCTTGCCGCGAAGCGCGCCGCCGTCCTCGTCCACGACGAGCGTCGCTGTCTGCGGCCCCAGGGGCGAAGTGATCTCCAGTTGCCATGTGCCGACGAACCCGGCGCTGTCTCCTGCTGGTGTTGTGCTGCTCATATCTCTCCCGTTGGTTGTAGTTTCAGTTGACGCGGGCGACGCACCCGTGCGGCGCTGCCCCGCGCTGTCGTATATCTCGATCTCTTCCGCGTAATCTTTGATCTCGTCCGTGAGCGCGTCCGCGTCGCCGACGATGACGATGGCCGCGCGCTCGGGCGTGACGACGCGGCGCGCGACGCGCTGCACCTCTTCGCGCGTCACCGCGGAGACGCGCTCGCGGTAGGTTTGCAGGTAGTCGTCCGGCAGATCATGCATCTTGATCTGGATCAACTGATCGATCATGCCGTCCAGCGTCTCCAGGCGGATGGGGAAGATGCCCGTGAGATAACTCTGCGCGTCTCGCAGTTCCTTTTCGGTGACGACTTCCTCGCGTATGCGTTCGAGTTCGTAGAAGAACTCTTTGAGCGACTCGCCCGTGACGGGCGTGCGCACTTCGGCGGTGGCGCGAAAAGTTCCGGCGTTGCGGCGCGTGTCGAGCGAGGTGTACGCGCCGTAGGTATAGCCCTTGTCTTCGCGCAAGTTCATGAAGATGCGCGAGGAGGCGTTTGCGCCGAGGATGGTGTGCATCACGAGCGTGGGGAAATAGTCAGGGTCGGTGCGCGTGATGCCGAGGTTTGCGACGACGATGTTGGACTGCGCGGAGCCGGGGCGATCCACGAGGTAGAGCGAGCGCCGCTCGCGCGCGGGGGGCGCGGGAAACGCCGTCGCCTCAACTTCTCCCGCTTGCCACGCGCCGAACAGTTCCTCGATGCGCGCGAGCGCCGCCTCGCGCCGGATGTCGCCGCCGACGATGAGCACGGCGTTGTTGGGGATGAAGCGGCGGCGGTGGAAGCGCACGAGGTCGTCGCGCGACATGGCAGCGATGGAGTCGGGCGTGGCCGAGATGATGCTGTAAGGGTGTTCGCCGTAGATGACGCGCGCGAGTCGTTCGTTGGCGAGGAAAGAGGGCTGGCCGCGCTGCGCGATCAAATTTTGCAGCGCGTTCTGCTTCGTCAACTCCAACTCGTCTTCGGGGAACGAAGGCCGGAGCGTGATGTCGGCCATCAACTCCAGAATTTCGTCGTTGAACTGCGAGAGCGACGAAGCGGCGACGGTCGTGTTGTCGGAACTCGCGCCCGCGCCGAGCGTCGCGCCGAGTCGCGCGACGGCGTCTGCGATCTGGCGGCTCGTGCGCGTCCCGGTGCCTTCGTTGAGCATGCCGGTCAGGATGTCGGTCAGGCCGGGCAGCGCAGGCGGGTCGTGCGCGTCGCCCGTGCGGAAGGCGAGTCGATAGGTGACGAACGGCAGACGCGTGTTCTCCACAAAGACGACGCGCAGGCCGTTCACGAGCACG
>DASQNL010000184.1:0-1720 GCA_035644995.1 Pyrinomonadaceae bacterium
TCGTTCTTCGCGTGGATGAAGCGCAGGAGGTCCGGATGATCCACGCGCATGATGCCCATGTTCGCGCCGCGGCGCACGCCGCCCTGCTTCACCGTGTCGGTCGTCGTGTTGAAGATGTTCATGAACGAGACGGGGCCGGAGGCGACGCCGTGCGTCGAGCGCACCATCGCGCCGACGGGGCGCAGCTTCTCGAACGTGAAGCCCGTGCCGCCGCCCGTCTGATGGATGATGGCGGCGTCCGTGGCGGTCTTCATGATTCCGGCGATGGAGTCGGGCACGTCGAGGACGAAGCAGGCGGCGAGTTGGCCGTTCGGCTTACCGGCGTTGACGAGGCACGGCGTGTTCGGGACGAACTCGCGCCGGAGCATGATCTCGGACATGCGGCTGTAGAACTCGTCGCGCTTCTCCGAGTCGGTCTCTGCAAGGCTCACGTGACCGACGACGCGGCGCACCACGTCAGGCCACTCTTCAATCGGATTCCCTTTCGCGTCCTTCAGCGAATAGCGTTTGCTGATCACCTTGCGCGCGTTCAGGCCGAGTTCGGTGCTCTGTTTGGAGGCGCGGCGGGCGGTCGCGGGAATCGGATTACCTTGCGGGGCGTTCGGCTCGATCACTGTGCTCATCTTCTCATTTCGCCTTTCCCGCGCGCGGCATTTTTGGGCGCGCGAGTCCTGTCTGTGCTTGTACGCTTCTGCGGCGGCGCGGGCTGCACGGGGCGCGCCGTCTATCGAAAGTGTTATCGGAAACTGCGGCTGGCTTGAACGTTAAGCGAAAGATTTCCGTGCCGAATGCGCCTCGGGAGTCGCGGCGCGTTCGGCCTTCTGACGTTCTCGTCATCAAGCGGAGCGCAGTATACATAGCTCATAGTGGGCTGTCAATACCCAGCCCCAACATATTGTATCAACTTTTCTTTTCAGCGGAATATCGTGGACACTTTAAGAATTTACCTTAACCCAACTTTAGGCCGTTTTAGAGCATCAAAACAGTTCTTTTTATGGCCTCGCGCTGCTCGACGCGAAGACTCCGCGCGGCTAAAAAATATTTTTCACGCACGCCGAAGGATGGCAGCCGGAATGCACGAACGACCCGGCGGTTAAAAGCCGGCGAGGGGCGTTTTTTGTCTGTCACGAAGCGTTTGTCGTGAGCATAATTACAAGGGGCGGAAACTTGAGCGAAGAACAAAACATGAACACGGATATGCTCGTGCGCGCGACTGCCGGAGACGGCGGCGTGCGCTGCATGGCGGCGGTGACGACGAACCTTGTAGCCGAGGCGGTCGCGCGTCACCAGACCTCGCCGACCGTCTCAGCCGCGCTCGGTCGCACGTTGACGGGGGCGCTGCTGCTCGGAGCGGGACTCAAGGAACTGGATCGACTCACCGTGCAGATCGTCTGCGACGGGCCGGTCGGCGGCATCACTGCGGAAGCGAACGCGCACGGGCAGGTGCGCGGTTACGCGCGCAACCCCGCGGCGAATCCCGACTTGAACGGGAACGGCAAGTTCGACGTGAGCTCCGTCGTCGGCAACGGGATGTTTTACGTCACGTACGAATCGGGTTACGAGATCGGTTTGTACACAGACCCGTATCGCGGCTCCGTCCCGATCGTGTCGGGCGAACTCGGCGAGGACTTCGCATACTATCTCGCCAAGTCGGAGCAGATTCCGTCGGCGGTGACGCTCGGCGTTTTTATGCGCGCGCGCGAAACGGGCGAGACGTTTG
>DASQNL010000185.1:0-2069 GCA_035644995.1 Pyrinomonadaceae bacterium
GTCGTCGAAGACTTCTCCGTCCCGGCCGGAGTCACGACCTGCGAACAGCTAGGGCCGCTCGCTGCCCCGGCCTTCGTCCTGACGAACACCGTCGCCAACACGGTCACCGTCACCATCTCGCCCCTCGCGGGCGCGGCGCGCTTCATCATCTCGCGCGCCGATAGCGCGAACGGCCCGTTCGTCACCATCGCCGACGTGCCCGCAGACCCCAACAACCCCACCGTCTACACTGATAATGACGGCGGGCAGGGGTTGATCCTGAACAAGACCTACTTCTACCAGGTGCGCGCCGCACGCGACGCCGGCATGAACTGCGTCTCCAGCGCGCTGACGCAAAGCATCACGATCACCGTGGGCGTCCTCATCAAACCCGCGCCCATTTTCACGGGCGTCAACGAGGTCTTCGACCCGGAGGCTTGTAACCTCCTCGTCGTCGGCTGGGGCCCCGCGACTTCGCTCAGCCCGACCGCCGACATCGTCTACGACATCTACCGCTCGGAGTCGGCTGTTGATCCCGGCCCGCCCAACGGCCCATCGGACGCGCCGCTCGAACCGACCTTCGAGCCGACGGCGGGGAACCGCATCGCCACGGGCGTGCGCGGCACTTCCTACACCGACACGACGGTCAAGCGTAACCGCGTCTACTACTACATCGTGCAGGCGAGGGACGTGGACGCCGGTAAGGTCGATACGAACGACACCGGCAACCGCAAGGTCGAGTTCAACGCGGCGTCCTCGCCGGGCGTGACGAACACGCCGGTCTTCGCCTTCGAGGACTTCGAGGAGGGCGCGGCCGGTCAGGACGACTCGAATCTGCGCTTCACGCCGCCGCTCGTTGACGCGGGCGACGATCCGAAGGCCGAGATTCCGAACTTCCAGCGCGTCACGGGGGTGCAGGTTTCGACCGGCTCTGAAACGAGCATCACGACGAGCATGATGTACGGGCCGGACTTCAACCCCGGCGACCCCGTCGAAAACTGCGGCGGCGAGGGCGGCGGCGAGAGCGACTTCTCCACCACCATCGGCCCCGTCACCCTGAGTTCCGATTCCGTGATGGAGTTCGATCACTTCTTCGTCACCGAGGCGGCCTTCGACGGCGGCGTGCTTGAGATCAAAGTCGGCGGCGACGCGACCTTCAACTCGACGCCCTTCCCCGACAATGTCACCACCTACGACCTCGGCAACTTCATCGTCGAAGGCGGCTACAACGGCCGACTCAACGGCGACTTGCCGGAAGTGCCGCAGGACGGCTCGAAACTGCTGGGGCGGCGCGCCTACACGGGCGCGAAGACCACCCTGCACCACGTCCGCATTCCGCTCGAAGCCTTCGCGCCGGGCGGCATGCACAACCCGGCGGGCTTGCCCGTCCGCATCCGTTTCCGCATGGTTTCGGACGTGCTCAGCGTGCCCTCGTGCAACGCGGGCTGGTTCATCGACAATCTGGCGATCAACAATCTCGACCCGGCCGCTTGCCCCGCCGTCGGCGCCATCGGCGTCGGCGACCTCGTCATCAGCGAGTTCCGTTTCAACGGGCCGAGCGGGTCGAACGACGAGTTCATCGAGTTGTACAACACGACGAACTCGCCCATCATCGTCTCCGCCTTCGATGGCTCGGGCGGATTCACCGTGGCCGCGCCCAACACGAGCGGCGTGTTGACCGTGCTCGGCACCATTCCGAGCGGTGCGACCATTCCGGCGCGCGGCCACTATCTGCTCGCCAACAACAGCCCCGGCGGCTACAGCCTCTCCAATTACGGGGGCACGGATAAGGCCGCGCCCGACGCCACCTACACGACCGACATCCCGGACAATTCCGGCGTCGCGCTCTTTAGGACGAGCACGCCCGGAAACTTCACGCTCGCCAACCGGCTCGATGCCGCCGGGTTCAGCTCGGCCGATCCGCTGTATCGTGAAGGCGCGGGGCTGACGCCCATCGGCACGACCAGCACGGATTACAGCTACGTGCGTAATCTCACGACCGGCTTCCCGCGCGACACGGGCGAGAACGCGGCCGACTTCGTGCTCGTGCATGTTCAGGGCGGGTTCTTTAGCGGCGGCGTCCAGTCGGT
>DASQNL010000186.1:0-2108 GCA_035644995.1 Pyrinomonadaceae bacterium
CGCCGAGCAGCGCGCCGCATTCGACGCGCGGGAGGGGACGCGCCTGCCGCCGCGCGAGTTCCGCGAAGCCGGAGAGCGCGCGCGTCCGCGCGTCGCGCGTGCGCAGGCCGTTGGCGTGCTCCGATAATTTCAAACCCGCCGCCGCGCCGCCGAGCGTGCCGGTGACGTAGATGTGATCGCCCGCGCGCGCGCCGCACCGCCGCGCCGCGCCGCCGCGCCGCACTTCGCCGAGGACAATCGAATCGATCACGATGCGTTCGGGCGTGCGCGACACGTCGCCGCCGATGAGCGTTACGCCGAACCTGCGTGCGGCCGAGAGGAAACCCTCGTAGATGCCCGCGGCGAAGGGCGAATCGTAAACGGCTTGAGGTAGGCCGAGCGAGAGGAGCGTCCAACGCGGGCGCGCGCCCATCGCGGCGATGTCGGAGAGCGAGACGGCGAGGGCTTTGTAGCCGATGTCGTGCGGGAGCGAGGTGCGGCGAAAGTCTATGTCTTCGACGAGCAGGTCGGCGGTGATGACCGTATCGCGCCGCCCGCGCCCGTTGAAGACGGCGGCGTCGTCGCCGATGCCGAGGACGAGTCCGTCGGCCTGCGCCCCGCGCGCCCCGGCTGCGCGTCGCTTGATGCGCGAGATGAAATCGAACTCGGAGTTGTTAAGAGACTTGACTAAGGAAGGCGCCGCGCCGGACGGACGAGTTTTCGGCTTTCCTTCATCCTTCATCCGCGCATCCCTTCAGAGATTCCGGCGCATCGAGTCGAGTCCGGCGCGGATATTTTCGAGCGAGGTGGAGAAGGAGAAGCGGAGATGGCCTTCGCCGTGTTCGCCGAAGACGACGCCCGGAACGGTGGCGACCTGCGCGCGGTCGAGCAGGATTTCGGCGGCGGCGCGGCTGTCGGCGTGAACGCGCGTCACGTCGGGGAAGGCATAGAACGCCCCGGCGGGCGGCGCGCAAGTGAGTCCGATGTCGTTCAAGCCGCCGATCATCAGATCGCGCCGCTCGCGGTATTCGGCGCGCGTCGCGTTGAAGAAATCGGGCGGGGAATTGACGGCGGCGAGAGCCGCCCACTGGGACGGCGTGGAGACGCCGTTCGTCGAGTAGAGCGTGGTCTTGCGCAAGCCCGTCATCCACGGTTCGGCGGCCGCGACGTAACCGATGCGCCAGCCCGTCATCGAATAAGATTTCGAAAGCGTGAAACAGGTGAGGGTGCGTTCCCACATCCCTTCGAGCGAGGCGATGGAGACGTGTTCGCCTTCGTAAACTAAATCTTCATAAGCCTCGTCGGCGATCACGATGAGGCCGCGTTCGCGCGCGAAGGCGGCGACGGCCTCGGCCTCGGCGCGCGTGAAGACGACGCCCGTCGGGTTTTGCGGCGTGTTGAAATAGATGGCGCGCGTCTTTTGCGTCGTGTGGCGCGCGAGCGTTTGGGCGAAACCGGCGCGGCGCGCTTCGTCGGTCGAAACCATCACGGGCGTCGCCTCGCAGCCCGCGATCAAGTCTTTGATGGGCGTCCAGTAGGGGGCGAACAAGAGCACCTCTTCGCCCGGATTGACGACCGACTGGAACGCGCCAAAGAGACCCTGCATGCCGCCGTTTTGGACGATCACGTCGTCCGCCCCGGCGGGGATGCGGTTGCGCGTCCGAAGTTTCTCGGCGACGGCCGCGCGCAGCTCTTGAATGCCGGAAGAGGGCGCGTAGCGCGTGCGATTTTCCGCGAGCGCGCGCGTCATCGCCTCTTTGACGTGCGCGGGGGTGTCGAGAAAAGGTTCGCCGCCTTCAAATTGATGGACGGTCGCGCCCGCCGCGCGCAGTTCCATGATGCGGTTGCGAATCTTGACGATGTCGGAAAACCCGACCGCCTCTAGACGAGCGGCGAGACGATGGACGGACGGAGCGGTAGACACTATGGCGTCGAACCTCCAACAATTTTGGACGTGGAAGAGAAGCCGGATTATAGCTTGCGCCCGCATCGCGCGTCCAACCGGCCGCACGTTCGGCTTCGCAAAGCGTTGATCATATCGTGTCGCGTCTAATCCATATCGTGCACGAAAGCGGCGGTCGCCCGCTCCCGATCCGGCCTCAATATTGTATTTTCATTGCGACGATAAA
>DASQNL010000187.1:0-2045 GCA_035644995.1 Pyrinomonadaceae bacterium
TAAGCGCGGATGCCGAGGACGAGCGCGTCGTGAATGGTCTGGATGGCGTCGCCGGGCAGGCAGTAGGTGTCGCACGCATCGCAGTCCAGATCAACCGAGCCGTAAAACTCCTCGAAGGGCGGCGCCTGCATGATGATCTGCCCCTTGTGATCCGTGACGATTGAAGCGCCGTCGAAGATCACGCCGTCGTTTGCGCCCACGAGATTGACGAAGACGATAGGCACTCCGGCGGCCTTCGCGCGGTGCGAGACCATCGAGCAACGCTGTCCCATCTTGCTCTTGTTGAAGGGCGAGGCGTTGATCGAGACGATGACCTCCGCGCCCAGCGCGATCAACTCGTCGGTCGGGTCGTTCGCGTAGAGTCGCTCGCGCCAGTAGGTCTTGTCGTTCCACATGTCTTCGCAGACGGCGATGCCGACGCGCACGCCTTTGATCTCGAACAGCCTGCGCTCGCGCGCCGGCTCGAAGTAGCGCGGGTCGTCGAACACGTCGTATTCGGGGAGCAGGGTCTTGTCGGCGTAGCCGATGAGCTTACCGTCGGAGATGACGGCCGCGGAGTTGTAGAGCCTGCGCCCTTGCGTCTGCCCGGTCGGGCGCACCGTGCCGACGATGACGGTCAGCCCCGCGCTCGCCGCCACGATCTCGTCGAGCGGCTCGGTCGCGTGTGCGATCACGTCGCGATCCATGAACCAGTCGAAGGACATGTAGCCCTGCACGGCGACTTCCGGCAGCACCACGAGGTCGCTCCCGTCCGCGCGCGCTCTCTCGATGGCGCGCAAGCATTGCGCGACGTTGCCTTCATAGTCGCCGTTCGTCGTGTTGATCTGACCGATTGTGACGCGCATATATTTATCCCTTCAAAATCGCGGCGGGCTTTAAGCCGCCTCGACGCACTCCGCCAAGCTAATCGGCTCCGGTATCGGCAACCCGTCCTCCCGCATGCCCCGCAGATGGAGTGCGACGGCCTCGCGCATGCGCCGCTTAACCTCTTCGACGGTTTTGCCGGTGGCGATGCAGCCCGGAAGGTCGGGCAGGTAAGCCGAATAATTTCGCTCGCCCCGCTCGATGTTCATGGCGTAACGCATCTTCTATTTCTCTTCACCGCTTTCTCACGCCCGCTTGCGTAAGAATACTCTTCAAAGCTCAATCGCCTTCGTTATCTTTCATTCTAAATCGAAGCGGAGGGGAAACAAAGAGACTTTCTTCTGCGGGCGAACGGCCGACGACTTGGGCGTTGCGCGAAGTTCCTATTTACCCGCGCCCTTCTTTCGCGGACGCGCGGCGCGACCGTGCCCGCCGCCGCCGGGCGTTTCGATGCGCACGCGTTCGCCCGCCTTCAGTTCCCAAGAGCCTTTCGCGTCGATGCGTCGCGCGTGCGCGCGGCCGCTCTCGTCAACGCGCACAATCGCGTCGCGTCCGACCCGCCCGCTCTCTCCGCCGGCGAGACCGTAGGGCGCGCGCCGCCGCCGGTCTGCGAGCAGCGACATGCGCGCGTCCACGAGCGTCTCGATCTCGCGCACGACGCCGTCGCCCCCGCGCCGCTCGCCCCGCCCGCCTGAACGCGCGCGAATCGCATACTCGCGCACGCGTAGCGGGTAAGCGTATTCGAGAGCTTCGACGGGCGTGTTCAGGCTGTTGGTCATGTGCGTGTGAACCGCGCTCAACCCCGCGCGGGCGGGACGCGCGCCCATGCCGCCCGCGACCGTCTCGTAGTAAGCGAACTCGCGCCCGGTGCGCGCGTCCCGCCCGCCGATGGTCAGATTGTTCATCGTGCCCTGGCTCGCCGCCGGAATCCTTCCGGGCAACGCCCGCGACAACGCTTTGAACAGCACGTCAACGATGCGCTGCGACGTTTCGACGTTTCCGCCTGCGACGGGTGCGGGCGGGAGCGCGTTGACTATCGTCCCTGATGGTGCGACGACCTCAATCGGCTCCATCAGCCCCGCGCTGGCAGGAACTTCGCCCCCGCCGAGCAGGCAGCGGAAGACGTATGCGACCGCCGATACGGTGATCGCCTCCACCGCGTTGACCGGCCCCGCAACCTG
>DASQNL010000188.1:0-6877 GCA_035644995.1 Pyrinomonadaceae bacterium
CCTCGGCGATGATCGATTTGAGCGACGGTCTCTCGTCAGACCTCGCGCACCTGTGCGAAAGCAGCGGGGTCGGCGCGCTCGTCGAGGCGGCGCGCATCCCCGTCGCCCCTCTGCTCAAGCGGGCGAAGTCAATCAACTCCCATCCGCTCGCGCGCGCTCTGGCGGACGACGCGCTCAGCCTCGCCCTGCACGGCGGCGAAGATTTCGAGTTGTTGTTTACGGTGCGTCCGCGCGTCGCGGCGCGACTTCCGCGCCGTCTCGGCGGCGTGCGCCTCACGCGCATCGGCGAAGTGAGAGAAGCGCGCGAAGGCATCATGATCAAGCACGGCGCGCGCGTGGACGTGCTCCGCCCTTCGGGCTTCGACCATTTCAAATCGACGCGTTGAGATGTTGCCGGATGTCCCGCCCTTTCCGCCACGCGCATGCCGCCCTGCGGAAGCAAAATTTGACTAGCCGCCTTTCCTTCCCTAGACTCTCGTCGCAGGAACGACAATTTGCCGCCACGGGCGCGTTCGTCCGTCCGGCCATCGTTCGGCAAAGGAAGTGAAGTTTATGCCAAGCACCCTGCTCCGTCTTGCGGTTGCCCTTCTTACATTCGGCCTCGGCGTCAGCGCGACCACGTTCTGGATCGCCTCGCGCACGCCCACGGTCACCACGCTGGAAATTGCGCCGGAGGCGCGGATTATTGGGATGCCCACCGTGTTGGAGGCCGATGCTCCGCCCCCGCCGCCCGCGCCGCCGTCGCAGATCATGGGCGGACGCTTTCCCGGCGGTCTCGACATCGAGAAGCGTGCGCTCAGCAAACCCGCGCCCACCTACCCGTCGGTAGCCGTCGCCTCTCAGGCATCCGGCACGGTGGAGGTATGGGTGGCGGTAAGCGAAAATGGCAGAGTTGTTTCGGCGCGCGCGCTCTCCGGTCATCCCTTGTTGCGGGAAGCGGCGGTTGACGCGGCTTACGAAGCGCGGTTCGCGCCCGCGCGGCTCGACGGCCGGGCGATGAAAGTCTCCGGCGTCGTCAACTACAACTTCGTGCTTCCGTAAAAGCAGGTTCAAGTTTCAGACGGCGCGCGTCGCGGCGAGGCGACGCCGGGCGGCGGTCGTCGTCGCCGGGCATTCGCGCTCAATCAATCGAAGATGCTGAAGTTTCACAACACGCTGACAGGTCAACTCGAAGAATTCCGCCCGCTCAGAGAGGGCGAGGTCGGGATGTACAACTGCGGCCCGACGGTCTGGGACTTCGCCCACATCGGCAACTTCCGCACGTCGGTCTTCGTGGACATCCTGCGCCGCTACCTGATCTTCAAAGGCTACCGCGTCACGCACGTCACGAACATCACGGACGTGGACGACCGCATCATCCAGATGGCCGGGCAGAAAGGCGTCTCGCTCGATGAATACACCGCGCCCTATCTGGAAGCCTTCTGGCAGGACTTCGACGCGCTCGGTTGCCAGCGACCCGAAATCGCCCCGCGCGCCACGCACCACATCGCCGAGATGGAGCAGATCGTTCGCGGTCTCATGGAGCGCGGCTGCGCCTACGAGTCCGAAGACTCCTACTACTTTCGCATCACCTCTTTTCCCGGCTACGGCAAGCTCTCGAAGATCAACTTCGCGGGCAACATCGCGGGCGCGAGCGAGCGCGTGGACACGGACAAGTACGAGAAAGAGGACGCGCGCGATTTCGTTCTCTGGAAGGCGCAGAAGTCCGCGGACGAACCCGCGTGGGACACCGCGCTCGGTCGCGGCCGCCCCGGTTGGCACATCGAGTGCTCGGCGATGTCCATGAAGTATCTCGGCCACACGTTCGACATCCATTGCGGCGGCGTCGATCTCATTTTCCCTCATCACGAAAACGAGATCGCGCAGAGCGAGGGCGCGACCGGCCAGCCCTTCGTCAACTACTGGCTGCACGGCGAACACTTGAAGATCAACGGCGAGTCGATGTCCAAATCGAAGGGCAACTATTACACCTTCCGCGATCTCGCGCGGCAGGGTTTCAGCCCGTCCGCCATTCGCTACGCCCTTTTCAGCGCGCCCTACCGCAAGCAGATCAACTTCACGCTCGACGGTCTGCGCGGCCACGAGAAGACCGTCGGCAGCCTGCAAGACTTTCGCGCCCGCCTCGAAGAAGCGCGCACCGAACCCGGCAGCAATCCCGACATGCGTGCGGCCGCCGCGCGCGCCCTCGAAGAGTTCACGGGCGGACTCGACGACGACCTCAACACTTCGGTCGCGCTCGCCGCCGTCCACAATCTTTCGCGCGAAGTGAACACCGCGCTCGACCACCACGCCTTGCGCGCCGACGACCGGCGCGACCTCCTCGCGCTCATCGCCCGCTTCGATTCCGTGCTCAACATCTTCGGCCAAACCCGCCGCGAGATGCTCGACGCCGAAATTCAGGCTCTCATCGACGAACGCCAGGATGCGCGCCACCGCCGCGACTTCGCGCGCGGCGACGAAATCCGCGACGAACTCGCCGCGCGCGGCATCATCCTCGAAGACACGCGCGACGGCGTCCGTTGGAAGCGGCGTTGAAAATTTGTCAGTTGTCCGTTGTCAGTTGTTTGTCGGTTGTTGGTAGTCAGTTGTCCGTTGTTTGTGCTAAATACTCTAGTCGCTCAAGTCCGATCTTGAACAACTGACCACGGACAACTGACAAAAACCGTTTTTCCCATGCACGAATCGCACCTTTCGCATCTCCGCCCGCAAGACCTCCGCGCGAACATCTTCGCGGGGTAGCCTCGCTTCTTCTTCCTTCAACGCGCCCTCGCACTTCTTGCATCTCATTTCACGTCTGAAATTTGAGATTTGAAATCCGCACCCGTTCCACCGTTTCGCCGAAGGAGAAAATTCCATGTCAACCATCGCCCCGCCGCAACGCCCGGAGATCAAAACCGCTCTGCCCGGCCCGAAGGGTCAGGAAATTATTGATGCCGACGCGCAGTACGTGACGCCGTCATACCCGCGCCCGTCTTTCAAACTCGTCGCCGAACACGCGTCCGGCGTCTGGGTCACGGACGTTGACGGCAACGTCTTTCTCGACTGTAACGCCGGGGTCGCCGTCTGTTCGACCGGCCATTGCCACCCGGAGATCGTCAAGACGATTCAGGAGCAAGCCGCGCGGCTCATCCACATGTGCGGCACGGATTATTACTACCGCCACATGCCCGAACTCGCGCGCAAGCTCGACGAGATCGCGCCCGTGCCTTCGCCCACGCGCACGCACTTCGCCAACAGCGGCACCGAGGCGGTCGAAACCGCGCTCAAACTCGCCATGCACGCCACGGGGCGGCAGAAGTTCATCGCCTTCTTCAACAGCTTCCACGGGCGCACGCTCGGCTCCCTGTCGCTCACCTCGTCGCGCATCGCGCAACGCATCGGCTTCAAACGCAGCGTCCTCGACGTGACGCACGTGCCCTACCCGAACGCCTTCCGCCACCCCTTCACCGGCGCGCAGACGGACGAGGCGACCGTGAGCCGCGCCTGTCTCGAATGGATCGAGGAACGCCTGTTCACAACGACGACGCCGCCCGAAGAGGTGGCGGCCATCATCGTCGAAGTGGTGCAGGGCGAGGGCGGTTACGTGCCCGCGCCGCGCGAGTTTTTGCAGGGCTTACGCCGCATCTGCGACGCGCACGGCATCATGCTCATCGTTGACGAGGTGCAGTCCGGCATGGGTCGCACGGGCAAAAGGTTTGCGAGCGACCATCACGATCTGCGTCCCGACATCATGTGTCTGGCGAAGGGCATCGCATCGGGGCTGCCGATGGGCGCGTGCGTGGCGCGCGCCGATTTGATGGACTGGAAGCCCGGCGCGCACGCCTCGACGTTCGGCGGCAACCCCGTCGCGCTCGCCGCCGCTTTGAAGACCATCGAACTCCTCGAAGGCGGACTCGTCGCCAACAGCGCGGAGGTCGGCGCGTATTTGCAAGCGGGGCTGGAACGTTTGAAACAGAAGCACGACTGCATCGGCGACGTGCGCGGATTGGGATTGATGATCGGCGTCGAGTTCGTTTCAGACCGCGCTTCGATGACGGCCGCGCCGGACTTGCGCGACCGCGTCGAAGTGGCCTGCTTCGAGCGCGGCCTGATCATCCTCGGCGCGGGCGCGAACACGATCCGCTGGTCGCCGCCGCTCACGCTCACGCATGAAAACGTGGATGTCGCGTTGGAGATTTTCGACGAGGCTATCGCGGCTTCGATCCGGTAGCCCGGTGCGCCGGAGACGGCGAGAGGCGTCCGCCACCGTTTGACACGACGGTGGGGGACGCCTCTTTCTTCACCCCGCGCGAATTTTTACCGGCGACACAGCGCGCGCGGCGCATTTCGTTGACAACGGCAAGGCGTCTCACTTAAGGTTCTGCCCAGACGCGCCCGTTAATTAACGGCTTATTGCGGTCTCCCCGCAGACAGGTCTAGGGTTACGTGAGGAGTCGGTGAGTTATGAAAGTCTTCACAGTGTCGCTCCTATTGCTGCTCGTGGCGGCCGCTCCGACTCCGGCGCAGACGCCGCGCACGGCCAAGGATTACGTCAAACGCGCCGCCGCGCGCTACCTCAAAGGCGATCTCGACGGAGCGATTGCAGACTACAACAAGGCTCTGGATTCCGAACCGCGCGTGGCCGAAGTGTACGTCAAGCGGGGCGGGGCGCGACGCGCGAAGGGCGACCTCAACGGCGCGATTGACGATTTCAATCAGGCTTACGACATCGACCCGCTCTCCGTGCGCAACGACCGCAGCGTCGCCGAGGCCTATTCCAATCGCGGCTTCATCCGCACCAACAAGCTCGACATGCCCGGCGCGATCTACGATTTCAACAAAGCCCTCGAATGCTATCAGGGCAATCCCGACCTCTATTTCAAACGCGGCCGCGCCCGCCTCATCAACGCCGATCTCGCGGGCGCGATCAACGATTTCACCGACGGCCTCGCCCTCAAACCCATCACCAGTCTCGCCTCTCTGGCCTACGCCTCGCGCGGCTACGCCTACCTGCTGCAAGGCAACGAGGCCGAAGCCCGCAAAGATTTCGCCGAAAGCACGAAGATCAACAAGGAAGGCAAAATCTTTCTCCACCTCCACCTGATGTCGCTCGACGAACAACTCAAAGAGATGAAACGCCTCCGCATCCGCGACCAGCAGCGCGAAACTTAAAGATTGTCCACTGTCAGTAGTCAGTTGTCAGTCGTCAGTGGTCAGTTGTCCGTAGTCAGTGGTCAGTGGTCAGTTGTTCAACTTCAGTGTTGAGCAACTTGTGTGGCAACCACAAGCAACGGACAACTGACTACGGACAACTGACGCTTTTCCGCTCAGTACCTTTGCGGGGTGCCGTGGACGCAGCGCACCGTGTCGCGCGCGATGAGCAATTCCTCGTCTGTCGGGATAACGTAGACGGCGAGGCGCGAGGAGTCCGCGCTGATGAGTCCGTGCAGGCCGCCGTGGTGCGCGGCGTTGCGTTCCGCGTCGAGTTCGAGGCCGAGCCACTGGAGGCCGTCGCAGATGCGCGCGCGAATCTCCGCCGAGTTTTCGCCGATGCCGCCCGTGAAGACGACGGCGTCCGCGCCGTTCAACGCCGCGAGATACGCGCCGATGTATTTCCGCGCGCGGTAGCAGAAGATTTCGATGGCGAGGCGCGCGCGCCGGTCGCCCGATTCGCGTTCCTCGGCCAGCAGTTCGCGCATGTCGTTCGTCAGCCCGGAGATGCCGAGCAGCCCCGACTGCTTGTTCAAGAGCGTCTCCACCTCCTGCGCCGACAAACCCTCTTTGGCCGCCATGTAATCGATGATCGCCGGGTCGATGTCGCCGGAGCGCGTGCCCATCACGAGACCTTCGAGCGGCGTCATGCCCATCGAAGTATCCACCGAGTCGCCCGCGCGGATGGCGGCCACCGAGCACCCGTTGCCGAGGTGCAGCGTAATGATGTTCGTCCGGCCGCGTTCCAGCCCCAGCAGTTGCCGGTAGCGATAGGCGACGTAGCGGTGCGACGTGCCGTGGAAGCCGTAGCGGCGCACGCGATAACGCCGGTAGAGTTGGTAGGGCAACGCGTAGAGGTAAGCGTGGGCGGGGATGGTCTGGTGGTAAGCCGTGTCGAAGACGGCGGCCTGCGGCAACCCCGCGCCGAACACCTCGCGCGCCGCCGCGATGCCTTTCAGGTTCGCGGGATTGTGCAGGGGCGCGAGGTCGATGCAATCCTCGATGCCGCCGAGCACTTCATCGGTGATCAACACGGAATGCGTGAATTGCTCGCCGCCGTGGACGACGCGGTGACCGACGGCGTGAATGTCCGCCACGCTCCTCACCTCCGCGATGCCCGACGCGACGGACGTGACCCAACGGATGATCAACTCCACGGCCGCGCGCGTGTCTCTGAGCGGCGCGGTCGAACGCTGCGGCGCGCCCCCCTCCGCGTGCAGAGTGATGATCGCCTCGCCCCCGATGCGCTCCACCACGCCGCGCGCCAGACGCCTGTCCGAGTTCGCCTTGATCCGCTCAAGGTCGGTCTCGATCAGTTGAAACTTCACGGACGAACTGCCGCAGTTCAGCACGAGTACATTCATATTTTTGAGTGACAAGTGACGGGTGACAGGTGACAAGTTAAAACGGAAGACTTGTTCTTTAACTTGTCACCTGTCACCCGTCACTTTCCTTCCTATCTCCGCCATGCGCGCGCGCAGGCGTTCTTCGTCAACGTGGGCGACGCGGCCGTCGCGATAGACTTCCCTGCCCGCGACCATCGTGAGCGTCACGTCGCGCGCGGAGGAGGAGAAGATGAGCGCGCGCGCCGGGTCGTAGACGGGGAGGTGGTGCGCGCCGTCGAGTTTGACGACGGCGAGGTCGGCCTCGCCGCCAGCCTTGAGCGTGCCGGTCTGTCCTTCATAAC
>DASQNL010000189.1:0-13359 GCA_035644995.1 Pyrinomonadaceae bacterium
TAGCCGCCGTCGAGATAGACGGCGGCGATGACGGCTTCGACGACATCCGCCAGAAGCGCGCGCTTGCGCCGCCCGCCGGTCTTCTCCTCGCCGCGCCCGATGCGTAAATAGTCGCCGAGTCCGAGGCGGCGCGCCACGCGCGCCAGCATCACGGTGCTCACGAGCCGGTGCTTCATGCGCGAGAGGTCGCCTTCGGTGGCGTCGAGGGTGGATTGATAGAGATAGTCGGCGACGGCGAGGCCGAGCACCGAGTCGCCGACGAACTCCAACGCCTCGTTATGCAGGCGTCGCGCCTCGACTTCCTCGCCGGGCGCGACGTGCTCGTGCGCCCACGAGCGATGCGTCAGCGCGCGCTCCAACAGCGTGCGGTCGTTGAAAGTGTAACCGAGCTTCTCTTCCAACACGCCGAGATCGGGTTCTGCCATTTCGGAATCTTCCACAGTGCGCGCGATTGTAGCAAACGGCACGCGGAAAGCTGAATCGTAAAACGGGAAAGGAATGAAGGGGAAAGGAATAAAAGGGAAAGGGGTAAGGGGGAAAGGGTAAAGGGAAGAAGCCGCGCTCATCGTGCGCCGCTTTTCTTTCCCTTATCCTTTCCCGCTTACCCCTTACCCATCCTTTTTTCAGGGGAGGGGTTTCGCGGTGATGCCGGCGATGTAGGCTTCGAGTCCGGCGGTGGAATCGTTGTTGCGGAATTTATAGAAGCGTGTGAGTTCCTGCATCCAGCGCGCGCGCGCTTCCCTGTACTGCGCCTCGGTTCCGCTGAGGGCGATGGCGCGGGCGTAGGCATCGGTGATGCGGTCGACCGTGCGGTTGATCTCTTCGAGCGCGGACTGGCTCTCCGGCGTCGCCTCCTTGCCGCCGAAACGCGCCTCGAACTCTTTCGACTGCGGCTCGTAGCGACTGGCGACATAGGCGGCGGCCAGACGCGAATAGATAACCGGCGTCTGCTTCACCGCGCCCTCCGACGCGATGGCCTTGAGAAAATAGTTGACCGATTCGGCCGGCGTCTCTTTCAAGATGAGTTCGCCGGTGATGAAATGAAGATACGCGAGCGCATCGGGCTGGCCGGTAAAAGGCTTCCAGTCGGAAGGCTTCGCGCCCTGTTCGAGCAGCGTCGTGGCGCGCCGCGCGAAGGCGAGCGTCTCGGCATTGAACGCAGCGTCGCCCGCGTTCGAGGCGAGATAACCGGCGGAGGCGAGATTGATGATCGTCCGCAAGTTGTCCGGTTCGTCGGCGAGCGCGCGCTTGCCTACGTCGAAGGCGGCCGCGTATTTCTTCTCCTTGAACAGCAATCCCTCAAACTGCAATTTGCGCGCGCTGCGCTCGTAAGCATCCACCCACGCGCGCACGCGCGCCCCGTACTCGTCGTTCGGGTATTTCCCCGCATACTCGCGCCCGGCCTCGAACGCCGCCGATTGATTGAGATTGATGTTCGCGCGCCAGCGTTCGTAGAGGTCGGCCTGCGCCTCCGTAACGCGCGACTGCTGCTGCCTGCGCGCCGCCGCGCCGCGTTGCGCCGACGGTTGCTGCTGTTGTGCCGCCGAGGGTATCGCGAGGAGGCACAACAGCAGGGCGAACGCGGCGACGGTCAAAGCGCGTGCGTGAGGGCGCGCGGGCGTCGCGCCGTCCGGTGTTCTCTGTTTTAACTTCATACCGCTTGGATATGCCGCTTCGATGAGAGCGGGCGATTCACGGATAGCTTGCCAAGGGTTTCTCGCCCGCGTCAAGCGTCGAGAAATCGGGCGCGGCGGGGAGCGTTCGGAACCAGCCTCCCGGATGCAAACGCCGGACGCATCGTGAGGTACACGATACGCCCGGCGTTGATGGTCACAGATGATTACCGTCGAGAGCCGGTTACGGTTTTTTGGTCGCCGGTTTGGGCTTGGCCGCCGTCGTGCTCTGCGCGGGCATGGTCGCCGGTTTGGGCATGGTCGCGGCCGGAGTGGTTGCCGTCATCGCGCCGTTCCCGTTGCCCGTCCCGGTTTCGCCGCTATCGGAAGCGGTGCCGCCGGTCGAAGGCGCGGGCGCAGCCGCGGGCACGTAGGGCTGCGGCGTGAAAGGCTCGGGCAGCGGCTTCGAGGTCGCGCTCGCGATGAAGGCGTCGAGGCCGGCGGCCGAATCGTTGTTGCGGAACTTGTAGAAACCGGTCAGGGTTTCCAACCACACTTTTCTGTCCGCCACCATTTTCGGATTCGTGTCGTTAGCCGACAGATTAACGGCGCGGGCGTAAGCGTCGATAACGCGATCCATGACCTGATTCAAATTGTTCAAAGCGAACTTGCTCTCGTCCGTTTCCGGCTTGCCGCCGTACTTGGCCGTGAACTCCTTCTGCAACGGATCATACTGCCCGACCTGATAAGCGGCGGCCAAACGGGCGTATGCGGGCGCGGTGGTCTTCACGGGTGATTCGAGCGCGAACGACTTCAGGTAAAACGGAACCGCGCCGGCCGGGTCGCTCTTGATCATGTATTCCCCGACCGCGAAATTGAGGTAAGCGAGAGCTTCGTCTTTCGTCTTGAACAGCACCCACTCGGCCGGAGTCTTACCGGCTTCGAGCATTTGAATGGCCTTGCGCGCATAACCGAGCGCGGTCGGGCTGAAGGTGGCGAGGGGCGGATTCAAGCTCTGGGCGTTGTAACCGGCGTAGCCGAGTTGGATCAGGAGGCTCAGATTTTCAGGGTCGGCCGAGATCATCTGGTTGCCGAGTTGGAAGGCTTTGGCGTAGTCCTTTTTGACATACAACGCATCGCCGAGTTCGGTCGCGTTGCCCACCTTGCGCACGGCCTCGCCGTACTGGGTGACGAACTTCTGCACCGCCTTGGAATAGGTGTCATTGCAACTGGCGTACTTCGTTAAATACTCTTGACCGATCCCGTAGGCTTCCTTCTGGGCGGCGGCATTGGGCTGCCCCTTGGCGTCCTTCTTGCCTTTCAACTCGTAATATCTGGTGTACATTTCACCGCGAGCGGCTTCTTCGCAAGGATTCTCGGCGGCGGCGGCGGGCGCAGCCGGCGTCTGCGCTAATGACGGTAGCGCGAAGAAGGTGGCGAGCGCGGCCAAAGTTAACAGTCTGGTCAGGTTTCTCATGATGTCGCATGTCCTCCAAACAAAAATCGTTTGCGTGATGACGGAGTCTTACTAGTTGGGGGCCGCGAACGGCTTCAATCTTCGCGCGTCAATCAGATGCGCTAGTAGGGCGGCTAGTTGCCGTCGCCCGCGCGGCGCGGGTCGGGTGTCCTGACCTTTGGGGAGGGGCGACACCGGGGTACTAACGAATTGTGGGAGCGGGCACAACGGATCAACGCGGTGCGCCGTGATACTGCAATAACTGACGGAAACGTGTCAAGCGCGATTGTGCCACTTCCACGCAAAAAAAATACGCCGCGTTTGGTGTCCTAAATTAGACACCAAACGCGGCTGATGGTTCCTTCTATTCCGATTACAACTTTATTACGGCGTGTTCGTCAGCACGCGGCGCGGACGCACGTCCGTCTGGGGCGGCGCGTTGCGTGAGGGCGTCGCGGCGGGCGCATTCGACGGCCGCGCGGCCGGGCGCGTCGTAACATCGGTCGGGCGCGTCTCGACGGGCATGAGCACACGCCTGAGGCCGTCGGCCGTGCCCGAATTTCCGTTCGCGTCGTTCGACGTTGCGTTGGCGGCGTCGGTCGCGTCCGAATCTTCCTGCGTTTCGGTGTCGGCGAGGGTCGTCGCGTCAACCTTCGGGCGCGGCGCGAGCATTTCGGGCGTGAGCGTGATCGGCGATTTGCCGTCGCGCTTGGCGAAACGGTAGGCCAGCGCGCGGTAGATTTGACCGGCGACCGATGCGGGGAAACCTCTGCGCGCGTCCGGCCCGCGGCCGATGACGGCGATGGCGAGTTGCGGGTTTTCGACGGGGGCGTAGGAGGTGAAAGAGCCGTCCCAGATGCCGTTCGCGCCGATGCAGGTGCCGGTCTTCCCGGCAATCGTCTGCTGCGAATCCTGAGCCTTGCGACCCGTGCCGTAATTGACCGCGCCGATCATGCCCGGCAGCATCCGGCGCAACGACTCCTGCGGAATGTTGAGTTGGCGACGCACTATCGTCTTGAACCTGACGTTTTCCTGCGGCGTGCGCGGCAGGTGCGGCGTGACGAGCGTGCCGCCGTTGCCGAAGACGGAGGCGAGCGTGGCGAGTTGCAGCGGCGTCACCTCGAAGTCGTCGCCGTGCGAACTCATGCGCAGCATCCCCACATCGTTTTTGAAAAGCGGCACGCGTCCCGCGTACTCGTTGACGTGATTGATGCCGGTGCGCTCGCCGTAGCCGAACTGGCGCGCGTAGCTCGACAGGCGTTCAAAGCCGACCCGACGCCCGACCTGCTGGAAATAGCCGTTGTGCGAATAGGCCAGCGCATCCGTGAGATTCATGCGGTTGCTGTTGAAGGCGGCGTTCTCGATCAAGGGGTCGATGACGCCCTCGACCACGCCCGCCAGCCCCGAAATGAGCTTGATCGTCGAGCACGGCTTGAAGCCTCGACGCACGCCCCACTCCTGATTGACGATGGTATAAACCTGCCCCGTGCGCGGATTCATCACGACCACGGACGCGGCGTGATAACCGAGCGCCTGCACGGCCACGCGGCGCACTTCCGGGTCTTCGCCCGTCACGTCGTCGCGCTGGATGTTGGCCTGAACCTCGTCGCGGATCGCCTTATCGAAGGCACGCTGGCGGGCGATGGCGGCCTGCCGCGCGATCTCCGCGCGACGGGCGGCCTCGGCGCGACGAGCGGCCTCTTCCCGGCGCGCGGCCTCTTCCCGGCGCGCCTGCGCGAGACGTTCGCGTTTGGAAAGTTTTCCGCCCCGGCCGCGTTCCGCGCGTTCCTCTGTCTGCGCGGCGCGTCCGCGCTTGCTCGCGGCGGCGCGCTCGGCGCGCGTCTCCTTCGCGGAAGACTTTTTCGCGGCGGCGCGTTCGCGCCCCGCATCGGCTTTCGAGTTTTTGGCAGCCTTCGCGGACTTGGCCGATTTGGCCGGCGGGGCGGGCTTGGCTTTCTTGGCGGCGGCAAAGCCGGAGGCGGCGACGCAGAAGGTTAAGAGCAGAGAGACGAGAAAGGGGGACGGGGGATGTGGCATTCGGGTCATCAAAAAATCCTCTCCGGTTAAAGCTACTTGAGAGTGCGCGAGGTCTTCCGGGGCGAAAGTCCGCGCGCTTTGTCGGCACATGATTTGGATGAACACGCCGGGGCGATTTTATTGGCGCGAGGGTGTGCGCTGTCGCGGCGTGTCGTGTCGGTCTCCGGATGAACGGTTCGTCGAACTGAAAGTACGCTCCTTGAGCCGTTCTTTCAAACAGTTCCTTCAATTCAAATTTACGATCTTCTTAACTGGCGTGTTGGGGAGACAATCCCCCTAGAGTCTCCGGGGGGTTTGCGTTGGAGACGCTTGCGACTATAACATCACGAATTAGCGCCGGGCAACACCTTTAGTTAATTTTAGTTAGCAGAAAGCTGCTATCGTTCAACTTGAAGGAATGATGTATTAAAACGTCACGTCTCGAATGGGAATTTTCAGACTCTTAAACAGTTTTCGGGTGCGTCTGCTGCTCGTGCTGGCCGGTCTTCTCATCGCCACGCTCGGCGTGCAGTTCTATTTGAATAGTCTTTCGGAGCAACAGGTTGCCCGCACCATCGCCGAGCAGGAGCAGGCGCTCGCCGCCGGCATCTCGCTCGCCGCCCAGAGTTTCAACACCCCGCAGCGACTCGTCGAACTCGACCGGGAACTCGGCTTTCTCTTGCGCGAGAAACACGCCGGACGCATCACCAACGTGCTCGTCGTGAAGGACGAAGGGCGCATCCCCAATCGTCTCGACGGCGAGGACATCATAGACGACAGTCTCGACCCGAAGTTCGTCCCGAAGCAGGGCGAAGACGGCGCGGTGGAGTTCTTCAACGTGAACGAGGCGCAACTGCCGCGCCTCGTCTACGCCGATCAACTGGCGAGCACGCAGCCCGTCGCGGGCGAACCGCGCGCCTTCACCATCTCGGCCGCCACCTCGAAAGGACTCAACTACATCATCGTGGTGCTCGGCTCGGCGCAGATGCACGAATCGCACTCGCTCTGGCAGGACGCGCGCCCGCTGCTCCCGACGCTCGCCGTGCTCCTGATCGCCACGCTCGCGGCCGCGATTCTCGTCTGGCGTTTCACGCGCCCGATTCAGGAATTGTCCGATGCGGCGCGGCGCGTGGCCGTCGGCGATTTCAATTTCCACGTGCCTTCGGCCACCCGGCGCGACGAGATGGGCGCGCTCGCCGCCGTCTTCAACGAGATGATCGCGCGGCTCGGCGGCATGCGCGATCTGGAAACTCGCCTCAATCTCGCCGAACGCTCGGCCGTCGTCGGCCGCCTCGCCTCGGCCATCGCGCACGAGATACGCAATCCGCTCAACTACATCAATCTCACGCTCGACCACCTGCGCACCTCGCTCGCGCCGAGCGACCCGCAGAAGCGCGCGACCGTCGAACGGCTCACGACGCAACTCAAAGCGGAAGTGGCGCGCATCAACACACGCATTTCCGAGTTCCTCAAGTACACGCGCCCGGCGCAACTGGAGATGCGCCCCGTCGATTTGCGCGAGGTGGTCGAAGACGCGTTGCGCATCGTCGAGGCGCAAGCCGCCGAGAGCGACATCGAGACGCGCTTCGAGACCGAGGGCGACATCCCGCCCGTGTGGGGCGACGCCGAATCTTTACGTTCCATCTTCACAAACCTTATTATCAACGCGGTGCAGGCCATGGAAGGCGACGGGGCGGGCGGGCATCTGACGATCACGCTCTCGGCAAACGATCCGCGCGCCGTGCGCGTCTCTATCACGGACACCGGGCGCGGCATCGAAGCCGAGAACATCTCCCAGGTGTTTGAACCCTATTTCTCCACCAAGGAGACGGGCACGGGACTCGGCCTCGCCATCGTCAAGAAAGCCGTCGGGGATCACGACGGCGCGATCACCGTCGCCAGCAAACACGGCGAGGGCACGACTTTTACAGTTACATTACCAACAGAAAGGAGGGATGAAGGATGAGGGATGAGGGATGAAGTAAAACACCGTGCTTGAGTTTCACTTCATCCCTCATCCCTCATCCCTCATCCCTTAAGTCACTATGGCACGCAAAAGCATACTTGTGGTGGACGACGAGCGGGCGCAGCGAGAGATTCTGGAGATGATCCTGTCGGGCGAAGGCTACGACGTGATGACCGCCTCGTCGGGCGAAGCGACGTTGAAGATCGTCAAGGAGCGGCGGTTCGACCTCGTCCTCACCGATCTCAAGATGACCGGCATGGACGGCATCGAACTGCTCCAACGTCTGCTCGCCTACGATTCATCCATCATCGTCGTTTTGCTGACGGCGCACGGCTCGATTGATTCGGCCAAAGACGCGCTCAGGCGCGGCGCGTTCGACTATCTCGAAAAGCCCTACGACCGCGACACGCTGCTTGAGACCATCCGCCGCGCGCTCACCAAGCTCGAATCGCTCGACAGCGAAATCATCTCCGACTCGCCTGAGATGGAATCGGTGAAGAAGATGGTTTTGAAGGTCGCGCGTTCGGCCTCGACGGTGTTGATTCGCGGCGAGTCGGGCACGGGCAAAGAGTTGATCGCGCGCGCGATTCACAACCAGAGCCAGCGCGCCACGGAGATGTTCCAGGCCGTCAACTGCGCCGCCATCAACGAGAACCTGCTGGAGTCGGAGCTGTTCGGCCACGAGAAAGGCAGTTTCACGGGCGCGCATGCCGAGAAGAAAGGTCTGTTTGAAGTGGCCGACCGCGGCACGCTGTTTCTCGACGAGATCGGCGAACTCGACATCTCGATGCAGGCGAAACTGCTGCGCGCCTTGCAGGAGCGCGAGATCAGGCGCGTCGGCGGCACGCGCCCGCTCAAGATCGACGTGCGCGTCGTCGCCGCGACCAACCGCGATCTGCTGGCGATGGTCAAGGACGGCCGCTTCCGCGACGACCTCTACTACCGCATCAACGTTCTCTCGATTGACATCCCCCCTTTGCGCGAACGCCGCGAAGACATCCCCGTGCTCATCAACTTCTTTTTGAAGAAGCACACGCGCAACACCTCGCGGCTCATCCGCGGACTGACGCCGGAGGCGCGCATCGTGATGCTCGAATACGCGTGGCCGGGCAACGTCCGCCAACTCGAATCGGCCATCGAGCGCGCCATCCTCCTGGCCGAGGCCGACCTCATCACGGTGGAAGACTTGCCGCTCGAAGTCAGGCAGGAAGTGCGCCCGCAGACCGAAGGCGCGTTCAAGTTGCCACACGAAGGCATCTCCTTCGAGGACTTCGAGCGCAGCCTGATCATGCAAGCCATGGAACGCACCGACTACAACATCACCAAGGCGGCGAAACTGCTCGGACTCACCTTCCGCACGCTGCAATACCGCCTCGAAAAGTTTGGCATCAAACGCGCCGACAAGAAGCACGGCGCGGAAGAGGAAGAGGGAGAGGGAGAGGAATGATGAAGCCCGTCCGTGCCGGGATGAAGCGGAAGGTTTGCGCGTCGCTGCTGCTGTTGCTCGCCGCGTCGTCGGCCTGCACGTCTCACGCGCCCTCGGCGAACGCGCCCGCCGTCTCCGCGAACGCGTCCGCCCCGTCGAACGCGGACGCCGCGCCGAAGTCGCCGCTGGCGGGGATCGTGCGCGCGAGCGCGGAGAACGTCGAGGTGCGCGCGGGCGAGACGGCGGAGGCGGCCGTGCTCCTCTCGATCACGAGCGGCTACCACGTGAACGCCAACCCGGCGACGGAGCGGTTTCTGATTCCCACCTCGCTTGAGGTGAAGCCGGAGGCGGGCATCACGGCCGACCGGATCGTCTATCCGAAACCGCTCACGAAGCGGTTCGCCTTCGCCGAAACGCCGCTCGCCGTCTATGAAGGCGACGCGCGCATCACTTTGACGATTCGCGCGCCGCGCGACGCCGCGCCCGGAGCGCACGCGCTCGCGGCGCGCCTGCGCGTGCAGCCGTGCGACGACGAGAAGTGCTATCCGCCGACGACGGTCGAGACCTCCATTCCCGTCACGATCCGCTAAAAGTTTTGCCGAGCAACGAAGACAGAGAGGACGCTGACGCGGGGCAGACGGCCGCGCCGCGCCGCGCCGGTGAGGCGGACACGCCCGCCGAAATGCCGGAGATGCGCCTGCCGGAAGCCGCCGCGCGGCCTGACGGTTTTTCGACGCGCGCGTTCGCACAGCGTTGGAGCATCGCCGCCGGGGCGTGCTTGCTGGTCGCGGCGGCGTGTTTGGTGTTGGGGCGGATGGACGCGGCTTTCGTGGCGGGCACGCTCGGCATCCTGGCGTGGTTCTGGAATGAGCGCAACCGCTTGCAGCCGCGCGGCATCGAAGCGGACGAGAGATTTCGGGATGAGGATGAAGAATTTGAAGATCGAGATGAAAAATAAAAGTTTCGCTTTTACCGTGGGACTGTTGTCCGCGATGTTTCTGGCGACGCCGGCCGCGAGTCCGTTCGCGGCGGCGGCGGGCGCGGCGCGCGTCGCTTCGAGCGAGGCGGAAGCGCGCGGCACGGTCGAGCGCGCCTTTCAACAGTTGAAGGGCGGCGATTACAACTCACTGTATGAAGTGCTGCCCTCGGCTTCGCAGCGACGCGTGACGCGCGCACGCTTCGTCGGCGCGCTCGAACGCACGCGCGACATGTACGAGTTGGAACGTCTGGAGATCGGGGCGGTGCGCGTCGCGGGCGATCTCGGCATGGCGGATTCGGTGGTCTATGGTCGCGTTCGCGCCCCCTTCGCGGGCGAGGCCAAGATCGTGGCGCGGCAATATCTCGTGCGCGAGGGCGGCCGCTGGCGCGTGACGACCGGCGACGCCGCGACGATCCGGCCTTTGCTCGCCGCCAACCCGGCCTTCGCCAGAAAGCATCCGTTCGCGGAGCCGCGCATCTACCTCAAGCGCGACAATCGCTGGGTGGACATCACCAAGCAACTGAGCGGTCTCCGCCGCCGCGCGACGCGATAACTCGCAAGCCATATCAGGTCTCACGAAAACGACCCGCCCGTTCAATCGAACGCGCGGGTCGTTTTCATCTCCGGCTCGTCATGCTCACATCATATCCGCGAACGAGAGTTGCGGGTCTTCGGTCGAATCCTGCGGGGGCGTGCGGCGGGCACGAGTTTTGGTTTGCGTGCCGTCGAGCGCGCTCAACACGGATGAGAGATGGAAACGCATGAGGCGCGCGGTGAGCCGGATGGAGGGGATGCGGCCTTCGCGCGCGAGGCGGCGCACGGTGGATTCGCTCACCTGTAAGAGTTCGGCGAGTTGGCGCGCGGTGAGAAATTCTTCACGCTTGTCCGTGTGTGGCGAAGCCTCTTCCATCGCAGCCTGCGGCATCAACGATCAGGGTGTGGGTTTGAGTGAAAGCGCGACGCGATAGACGGCCGCGCCGTCCACCTCGACATCTTTCGAGGCCGCCGCCCGGCCGTCCATTTTGGCCGTGACGCGGTAACGCCCCGTCTGCGCCGGGAGACGGAAGGCGAAGTTGCCGGAGCGGGTCGTAATGCGCCCGTCGATTTTTTTGGTCATGCCGTCCGGGTCGATGCGCGCCAATTCTATTTGCGCCCCGCGCAGGCTGAGTCCGTCCTCGTTGAAGACGCTTCCTTTGATGAAGACGAGCGAGCCTTCGTCGACCGGCAGCACGAGGTCGCCGCCGAGCGAGCGCGACTTACCGGCGATCACCTCGAAGTCTTTGATCTCCGCCACGCTCAAGCCTTGCTTGCGAAACGTGAGACTGTAACGCCCCGGCGCGAGTCCGGCGATCTCGAATTGGCCTTTACGATCCGTCGCGGCGGCGGCCACCTCGTGCTCGCCCTGTCGCGCCGCCACGCGGACGCCCTCAACCGAACCGCTTTCGGTTTTCACCTTGCCCTTGATGCCGCCCGTCGTTTTGTTCTTCTGCGCCGCAACGCCGAGGACGAGAAACGACATCAAAAAGAGCGTGCCGATGATTCTGAATGTTGTCATAGCTGTGACGCGAATCCGTGTTGAACCGTCTTAATTCCGGCGCGGCCGACCCCGTCTGCGAGGCGTTTATTATACATGCAAAGGGCTGCCCCTCGTGATCCGCGCTGGTTGCTCGCTTGGCGGCGCGCGTCTAGTGGATGCGGCGCAGACCGTTCTCTGTTGCTTGCGGGGCGGGCGCGGGGGTGACACCGGCGCGAGGGAGTCCGTATAATGTGCCCCACACTCTCCCGCGCGGTTACCGAAACGACCCGCGCCTGACCGACGTTGAAGTTGTCCGACAAGTTAGCTTTCGAGTTTTATGGTGTGCCCGCGCAAAATTTCGCCGCCCGCGACCCTTCGCCTCTCCCGGCGGCGCGCCGCCAAGGCACTGTTCATCGCCGGTGTTCTCGCTCTCGCCGCCTTCTCCGATTCCCTGCCCATCACGCACAGCCGGCAGACGCAGGCTGAAACTCAGACGCCGCGAGAACGCCCGCGCCGCGTCGCGCCGCCCGCGGCGCAGCAGGACGACGATGAAATTCTGCGCGTCGATACAGACCTCGTGCTCGTTGACGTGACGGTGACGGACGCCGCCGGGCGACCCGTGCGCAATTTGTCTGAGGGAGATTTCAAAATCTACGACGAGGGCGTCGAACGTCCCATCGCCTTCTTCAACGTCGAACGGCGGCGCGGTGAGCCGCGCCCGGTGGCGGTGGTGTTCGCCGTGGATGTATCGGGCAGCATGTCGCCGCAGGAGATGGAGCGTTTGGGGGTGGCGATGCAACAGTTTTCGCGCCGCCTGTCGGATCGCTCGTCGCTCTTTGCCGTGATGAGTTTCGGCATGAGCGCGCGCGTGCTGCAATCTTTCACGAACGACGAACAGAAACTCGAACGCGCCTTCACGCGTCTCTCCCGCGAAGCGAACGGACTCTCGACTCACACCTACGACGCCGTGGACGATGCCATCCGCCTGCTCGCGCGCCACGCCCCGCGCACGCGCGATAAACGTCTGATGAAACGCGCCGTGGTGGTCGTGACGGACGGCTTCCCGGTAGGCGACACGGTCGCGCCGAAAACAGTTATCGAGCGCGCCAACGCGGCGGAGGTGAGCGTCTACACCGTGACGCTGCCCTCTTTCTCGCGCCTCTTCTCATCCCGCAGCGCGACGGCTAAGGGAGCCAACGCCCACGCGCCGCTGCCGACTCCGCTCGACGTGAGCGAGTTGGCCGAAAAGACCGGCGGCTCGAACGTCTACGCGACGGAGAAGGATTTCGGCTCTCTCTTCCAGACGCTGGCCGAAGAGGTAACTTCCTCTTATATCCTGGCCTTCTATCCGCCCGAAGAGAAACGGCGCGACGGGCGTTTCCACCCGCTGCGCATCACAGCCCCGCCCGGCCTCAACGTCCGCCAGAGTCGTCCCGGCTACGGAGCAAGGCCGTGAATCGTTCGAGAACCGTGAATCGTAAATAGAAAGAAGTTTGTTCTTCTCGATTCACGATTCACAACGGTTAAAAGTCCTCTTCTTCCTCGTCGTCGTCCAGTTCGTCATCTTCGACGATGTCGAGTTCGACGGGGTCGAGCCCGACGATTTCGAGTTCCGTTCCACACTCCTCGCATGCGACAGAGTCGCCCTTGTCGGCGTCTGTATCAACATGCACATCGGCGTCGCATTCGGGGCACGTTCCGGTTGGCACTTCGTCTACCTCCAGCGCATTCAGGAGGAGCGCCCTAATGTTTCGGGGAGACCTCCACCTTGAAGTTTATTTGTTTGAACTCGCCACAATCTAACCGCGCCCGCCTTTTTTTGCAACACTCATTTTCCACTCCGCGCAAGGTAATTAATCCGCCCGTGATTTTGCCGCGAAGAAGCGCGGCGCACCCCGACGGGGGCAAAACGATTGTCCGCGCCCCTCCCGCCCGAATCTCTCGCCCGCGCGCGGGCGACTGCGGGAAACGCGGCCGCTAAAGAATTATGCGCCGCGTTGTCCTTTCCCGACGACGCTTTACGCATTACTGGCTGATAGGATATTTTGACGCGACCCGCTGCTCGCCGCCGCACTCCGAAGCGGCGACGGCGAGCGTTGAGCGCACGTTAACCGCCATCTCAAACCGTCGCCGTTGCCGTCGCGTGTTTCTTGCCGAAACCGTCGCCCGCGCCCCGGCGCATACCGCCACACCGTTTCAAAGAAAGCCGAGGATGCCATGAAATCTCGCACCACCATCGTCCAACTCAGCCTGAGCTTCGCGCTCCTTCTGTCATGCTTGCTCTATCTGACCGCCCCGCCCGCGACGAACGTCAAACGCGGCGCAACGCCCGCCGACGACGACGCCGCCGAACAAGCGCACGCCGGAGCGTCGCCGTCAAACGCGGC
>DASQNL010000190.1:0-4341 GCA_035644995.1 Pyrinomonadaceae bacterium
GCCGCAGCCGGAGCATTTAAGCTACACTGCAATCTCAGTCGTAAAGGATAACTTATTTTCCCTATGAAGACATTTCTCGTTACGCTCCTCCTCCTCCTCGCCGCCGCCTCCACGGCCGCCACGGCGCAAGAACAACACAAGCCGCACGACGCCGCGCACAAGTCGCACGACGCGCATAAGCCGCACGACGCGCACAAGACGCACGACGCGCACAAGACGCACGACGCCGCGAAAGTGGAAACCGCCAAAGACATGCGCGACGGCGACGTGATCAAGCGCGGAATCGCGCTCAACGCAGAGTCGCCCGCGGTTGCCTTCGCCGACGTGTTGAAGCAGCCCGCGAAGTTCGCGGGCAAGCGCGTGCGGATCGAGGGCGTGGTGGAGCGCGTCTGTCAGAGCGAAGGCTGCTGGATGCAGATCGCGCCGGAGGCGGGCGTGGCCGGAATTCGCGTCACGTTCAAGGATCATAGTTTCTTCGTGCCGAAAGATTCCAAGAGCTTGAAGTTCAAGGCCGAAGGCGAGTTCTTCGTCAAAGTGTTGGACAAGGCGCAGGTGGATCACCTCATCGAAGACGGGGCGAAGATCGAGCGCAAACCGGACGGCACGGCCGACGAGATTCGCTTCGTCGCCACGGGCGTCGAGCTTTGGAAATAAACTTGTCCGTAGTCAGTTGTCCGTTGTCAGTTGTTTGTGTCGCGTAACTTGCCGCCTGCGCTGAAACGGTTCAAGTCACGGCACGAGAACAACTGACAACGGACAACTGACCACGGACAGCTTTTAGTTATGAAGCCTTTCAAAATCAGAGATGTGCTGATCTCGCCGCCGCTCGTGCTGTCGCCGATGGCGGGGGTGACGGACGTGGCGTTTCGCGGTTTGTTGAAACGGCGCGGCGGCGTCGGTCTGACCGTTTCGGAGTTCATCTCGGTCGAAGGTCTGACGCGCAACAACCCGAAGTCGAAGCGGCAGATGCGCTTTTACGATTACGAGCGGCCGTTCGCCGTGCAGATTTTCGGCGGGCAACCGGAACGCATGCGGATGGCCGCCGAGATGGCCGAAGAGATCGGCGCTGACTTGCTCGACATCAACTGCGGCTGCCCCGCGCCGAAGGTGGTCAAGCACGGCGGCGGCTCCGCCTTGCTGCGCGACATGCCGCGCCTCGAAATCATCCTCACCGAGATCAAAAAGGCCATCAACATCCCGCTCACGATCAAGATTCGCGCGGGCTATTACGACAATAATATCAACGCGGTCGAGACGGCGAAACTGGCCGAAGGATGCGGCGTCGAGCACATCGCGCTGCACGGGCGCACGAAAGAGCAGGGCTACAAGGGGCGCGCGAATTGGGATTTGGTGCGGCAGATCAAAGAGACGGTCAGAGTCCCCGTCTCCGGCAGCGGCGACGTGACGACCGTTGACGAGGCGCTCGCGCGTTGGCGCGAGACGAACTGCGACGGCATCCTCATCGGCCGCGGCGCGATGGCGAACCCGTGGATATTTCGCCAGATCGAAGACACGCTCGCCGGGCGCGAAGTGTTCCAGCCGACGCTCGCCGACAAACGCAACCTCCTGCTCGAATACTTCGACTTGCTGCGCGCCGATATGCCGGAGCTTCCCGCCATCGGCCGCATGAAGCAACTCGCGGGACAATTTACGCGCGGACTCGTCGGCGGCTCGCGCTTCCGCCAGGTGCTCTACCACTCGCACGAAGTGGACGAGATACTCGAACGCATCGAAGAATACTTCGAGACGGTCGAGGCCGGGCGCGTCTACGTGGGAGAAGGCGAGACGGCGGAAGAAGCCGCGGAGCCGCCCGTGCTCGATTCGTGCGAAGCGGCGACGGTGTGAACGGCCTCGGTCGTTCGTCGTCAATTATCCGTTGTCGGTCATCCGGTAAATTGAGAGGAGCCAGCGGCAATGAATGTTGAACGCGAAGAGACGCGCGACGAGGCCGGACACTTCAACGAGCAGGATCGCGCGGACGAGCGCGGCGACGCGGCCGAGCCGGACGCGCCCCTCTCGACGGAACATAACGAAGGCATGAGCACGATCCTCGACGGCGAGCCGGGCGTCGGCGTGCAGGACACCCTCGGCGAGTAAGGATATTCGGAGTTGGTTCAATGCAGGAACGCGTAGGCGGGAAGTTTGAAACACTCAAACTTCCCGCCTACGCGTCTCTCGCGTCTCTCTCGCGAAATTCTTTCGCGTCGCGCGTTAGTTCAACTCGCCGAGTTCGGTTTCGAGGGCGCGGAGCGTGCGTTGGAGCATTTCGCGGTGGGCGCGGTTGGTGGCGCGTTCGAGTTGGTCGAGCGTGCGCGAGCGCGAGAGACGGAGGTTTTCGAGCCGGGCGCGGCGTTCGCGCGCTTCGGGCGATTCGTCGAGGGCAGGCTCGGCCGCGCGCCGCGCACGCTCCTCCGCTTCCTGTATCTGGTCTTCGACCGCTTTGCTCTCCCACCCACGCGCCATCGTCTCTCACCCCCTTCACTCGCAAACACTACCTGCACAGCCCGTCACCCGCACGCCGAATTTACCCCGAACGCGCGCCGCGCATTTCATAACTTCGACCGCGAATCTTAATCGCCCCCGAAGTGCATACTAAATCAACTGCCCGGCCGCCGCAGGCCGAGCGGGAGCGGCGCAGTTCCCTCGAAGAACCAACTCGCGCCCACTTTGACGCGGTGATGCCACGTCGGCAAGCGCGAAGTGTAGAGCGCGAAACGCGCCTGACGGGCGAGCGCGCCGCCGAAGGCTTTACCGCCCGCGAGCACCGCCGCGCGCTCCGTGCCGAGACTCAGGGCTTCGCCCATCTCCTCGAAATGCTTCGTCTTGAGTTCGCCGCCCGCGAGCAGCGCGCGCACGTTTCCGGCGGCGAGCGACGCCTGCTGGAAAGCGAGTTGCGCCGTGCCGGCGAGTTGGGGGCTGGCGTCCGGGAAGTGCGCGTCGTCGCCGAGCGAGAAGACTTCCGGGCGACCCTGAATTTGCAGCGTCTGCTCGACGCTGACGAGGCCGCGCCTGTCCTTCGGAATCTGCAAACGCTCCACCAGCGGGCTGACCTTGACGCCGCCCACCCAGACGACTCCCGCCGCCGCGACTTGTGTCTGCTCGCCCGCCTGTTCAAAGGTGAACCCCTCCGGCGTCACGCGTCGCACGCGCGTTTTCGTATGCACCTCGACGCCGGCCTCGCGGAGCGCGTCCTCGACGTACTCGCGCAACTCTTCGCCCATGCCGGGCACGACGTGTTCGGCCATCTCCACCACCACCACGCGCGGCTCGCCCCTCAAGCCCCGACGCTGAAACGCATCGCGGAGCAGGTCGCCCATCTTCGTGGAGAGTTCGCAGCCGCTCGCGCCGCCGCCGACCACGGCGAAAGTCGCCGTCCGGCGCGCCTCATCGGCGGAGGCGTCGGGCGGGATGCGGTCGAGCGTGTCGATCATCAGGTTGCGCAGCGCGTCGGCGTCACGGATGCCGCGAAAGGGGAGCGCGTGTTCCTCCGCGCCTTCGACCCCCGCGTAGTTCGTCACGCCGCCGACGGCCAGCACGAGCGCGTCGTAGGCGAGCGGTTCCGCCCACCCTTCGACGGCCACCGTGCGCGCCCCGAAGTCCACGTCCGACGCCGCGCCGTGAATGAAATGAACTTTGTCGTCCAGCAACTCGCGGTAATGCGGCGCGATGTGCCACGCCTCCACTTCGCCGCTCAAATACTCGTAGAGCATCGGCCGGAACGTAAAATGATCCTCCGCGCTCACGAGCGTCACCTCGCCGTCATTCGCCAATTCCAGAGCCGTGAACAGCCCGCCGAAGCCGCCGCCGATAACCACGATGCGCGCACGTTTATTCGCCATAAGTTTAACCGTTTAAGTTGTCCCTCTATTGGCGGGCATGGTAACAAAGAAGTGAGACGCGCGCACGCGCTTCTTTGCGTTAAGCCCCGGCGGGTGCGGGCAGCAGGCGGCGAATCGTCTCAACCAACTCGATCAGGTTGTTCGGCTTGCGCAGGAAGGCGTCCGCGCCCGCCTCGCGCGCTTCATCGGCCAAGTCTTCGAGCGAGATCAGGATGATCGGCGTCTCTTTCCGGTGCGGCAGGAGGCGCAGGCGGCGCGTTAGTTCCAGACCGCTATAATAGCGCACGTCGTGAGCAATGATGAGCAGGTCGAAGTGTTCGCCTTGCTCAAGCATGGCGCGGGCGTAGATCGTGTCGGCCTCCTTAACGTACCACCCGGCAAACTCTAATACCTCGCGGACGAGCGTCCGCAGCGTGTGATTGTGCGCGGCGAAGAGGATGATGGCGGGGCGCGGCTGCATGGCGTTCAGTGCTCCTGCGGTGAGAAAAGGATACGGAAGCGG
>DASQNL010000191.1:0-16667 GCA_035644995.1 Pyrinomonadaceae bacterium
TGCGCCACGGTTACGTCGGATGACCCGAGCGTGACCGCCAATCTGGTCGGCACGCCGCCCGGCAGGCCGAGCAGCGTGCGCCGGTATTGTTCGAGGCCGGAGATGCGGATCAACGAGGGCGCACCATCGGGGCCGACGAGGACTTCTCCGCCGGGGGCGAGTTCGGGAGCCGTCGTGCCTCCAAAGACGAGCGTGCCGTTCTGATTTTCGAGGCGGCGATCTTGAAAGCGCCTTTGAAAGAGTTGTATGCCGAACTTGAGGCTGTGCTTGCCGGTGGTGGTCGAGAGGTAATCCGTGATCTCCAAATGGCGCGTGTCGCGCGTGACCTCCTGCGTCGCCGCGCCGCCCGACTCGAAGGCTCCGAAGACGCTGATGGCGCGCTCGCCCGACACAGCCCGCTGCGTGAGACGTTGGCGCGTCAAGCCGACACGCACTTCGTTGAAGGTCGAGGGGCTGATCACGGCAGTCTCTGTGAACTGAAAGCTGTGATCCGTGAGCGAGTGGTTGAGCGCTCGCTCCGGGAGGTTGAAACCGCCCACGCCCTGATTATCGAGTAGATTGCGGCTGACCTCGTAGCGGAAGACGAGCGCGTGCGCCGGCGTGGCCTGCCAGTCAACTCGCGCCGAGCCGATGAGGAGTTGTGTCGGCGCATGGACGCTGGCTGAGAAGGCGACGGGGCGGCGTTCCTCGTCGAGGATGACGGTGTTGACCGTCTCCGTCTCACCAATGTTGCGCCCCTCGAAGTCGAGAAAGAAACCCGCGCGGCGGCGGACGATGGGGCCGCCGAATTGCGCGCCGTAGCGAAGCGTCTTGGCGGCCGTGCGCACGGGCGCGAACGGTTCGCGGGCGTTCAGCGCCGAGTTGTTGAAGTTGAAGAAGGTCGAGCCGCCGAACGTGCTCGCCCCGGGCTTGGTCAGGATTTCTATGCGTCCCCCGCGAAAAGGGGGCTTGTCGTACTCAGCCGAAAAGAGGTTCGGGTTGATACGCACTTCCCGGATGGCGCCCTTCGGCGGCAGCCGCCCGTCGGAGATAAATCCGTCAACCGTGACGGTGGCCTCGCCGGGAGCGCTGCCCGCGGAAGTAGAGAGTTGTTGAAGTCGATCCCGTAGCTGATCGGGATCATCGGGGAGTGACTGTAGTTCGCGCTCGGTCAGAACCTTTGTGCCAGACGCCTGCTGAGGGTCGAGCGGCGCGGGCGTGTCATCGCCGACGACCACCGACTCGCTGATGGTCGGCGCTAACACGACCTCGACGCGAGACTGGGCGGGCGATTCGCCAGCCTTGAACTGCTGCACGTGATCGCCGAAACCGACGAAGGAAACTTTCAGTGTGTAGATGCCCGCAACCAGGCGGTCGAAGTGAAACTGTCCCTGCGAGTCCGTGACCGCTTCGCGTTTGTCACCGCTCTCGTTTGTCAGTGTGGCCTGCGCGCTGACGATGATGCCGCCGTTCTGGTCTTTGACCACGCCCCGCAGCGCATAAGAAGTAATCTGCGCCCGCACCGTAGCCCCCCCGTTGAGGAGGGCTGCGACGACGAGCGCGGCTGCGACGATCTGTGTGCTCCTGACTTTCATGCGGTAGCTCATAATGAGGAAGTCGTTCCCGCTTCAACACTCCGAACGTGTCTGGCGACGCGGGTTCGACGCGAGTTCCCAATGCACACGCCGAGACTAAATCGCCATGCGGGACGCGTAAACAATTATGTGACGAGCGTGACATTGCGGCGAATGAACGACGCCGTAGGACTCACGAACGAGCGGGACTCCGGGCGAGCGCTGGAGGCTACAGAGACCCGCCGAAGTCTTTGTCAAGGTTACTCCGGTAGCGGTGGCTCAACTTCAGCTTCACGCCGCTGCGCAGCACTACCCAGTAGTCGCCGCGAAATCGTGGTTGGAATTCGGCGACGGAGTCAATATTGACGATGGTGGAGCGACTGATGCGCCGGAATTGTTTCGGGTTGAGTTGCGCTTCGAGCGTGCTGATGGCCTCGCGGAAAAGGTACTTCTTATTGCCGATGTGAAGATTAACGTAATTGCCTTCGGCCTCGATCCATTCGAGTTCGTCGGTCTTGATGAAGAAGACGCGCCCGTCGGCCTTGACGAGTAGCCGGTCGAGCGTTGGCGGCTGGCTCTCCCTCTGCGCGAGGAGCGAGAGGAGACGGGTGTTGATGTCTCTGCCTGCGGTCTCGCCGCGAATTTGCCGACGCGCCCTTTCAAGCGCCTGCTCGAAACGCTCCTGATCGAAAGGCTTGAGCAGGTAGTCGAGCGCATGGACTTCAAACGCGCGCACCGCGTAGTGATCGTAGGCCGTCACGAAGATGACGTGCGGCATCTCTTCGGCCGCGAGTGCGCCGACCACTGCGAAGCCGTCCAACTCCGGCATCTGCACATCGAGGAACACGAGGTCGCAGGGAGAGGAGCGGAGGGCAACGACCGCCTCGCCGCCGTTCTCGCACTCGCCGACGACCTCGAATTCGGGATGAACTTGCAACATCTGGCGCACCATCCGGCGCGCGAGTGCTTCGTCGTCAACGATCAAGACCCTGATCGGCGGGTCGTGCGACAAGGGGCAGTCTCCTCTCGGGTTCAGTGGCCGCCGTTCGTGCCGTTAGTGTTGAAGGGGATGCCAACCGTCACAATGACTCCGCCTTCGGGTGCATTCGACAGTTCGAGCCGACCTTCGGAGCCGTATAACTGCTCGAGGCGCGCGCGCGTGTTCGCCAGCCCCAATCCTTCCCTGACGACACCCGCGAGCAGGCCGGGGCCGTTGTCCTGAACGCGCATCTGAAGCGTGCCGTTGTCGCGCCACGCGCTAACGTCAATGCGCCCCGGCGCGGAGCGCGTGGCAATGCCATGACGGATGGCGTTCTCGACGATGGGTTGAAGGATAAGATTGGGCACTTCGGCGTCGAGCGTCTCGGGCGGGATGCGCAGGTCGGTCGTCAGGCGATGGCCGAAGCGTATGCGTTCGATGTCGAGATAGCACTTGAGGAACTCGATCTCGCGCCGCAGCGTCACCTCCTGCGCGTTAACGTTATCCAGCGTGATGCGCAGGAAGTCGCCGAGGCGTGCCGTCATCCGCTGGGCGGCGGCTACGTCTTCGAGCTGCAAGGCCGAGATCGAGTGGAGCGTGTTGAAAAGAAAATGCGGGTGGAGTTGCATCTTGAGCGCCTGCAACTGCGACTGCACCAACTGCGCCTCAAGCCGCGTTGATTTCAGCTCCTCCTCGCGGTAGCGCATGTAGTAGTCGAGCGCGTGGCCGAAGGCGAGGATCAAGACGTAGATGATGGCGCTCGTGAGAAAGTCCGACAGCAGGACGAAGTACTTGTTGACGAGGAAGCCCGGGAGCGTGTCCGACCCGTGGATGATAAAGAAGTGTATGAAGACTAGTAGCGTAGAGTGTGCGAGAGCGAAGAGAACACCCGCCGGCACGAAGACGAGCAACGCCCGCAGACGGTCGCGCTGGTCGAGGCGATACCGCTGCGCCAACAGCAGCACGGGCGGGGCGAGCAGTAGCCACAAGTTCCAGCCGATTAAATCCCAGGAGAGTGCCAGCCACCAATTGAGGTTGTACCTGCCCGCCGAGTAGCTGGAGGCGTAAGATTCCCACGCGCTGAGGAACCCGAGCAGGGAGAACAGTACGACCAGCAGCGCCCAGTAGCGCCAGTGACTACGTTGCAACAGCATCTCTTCCTCGTCACCTCTCCGGCTTCGCGCGGGCGCGGAACCGATCTCCCCGTGTCCGACCCAATCGGCGGCGCGCGGGGGCACACAGTATTCCGGGGAAGAAAGCATAATCCATTTGCCCCGGCGACGCACAAATTATGTGACGAGAGCGGGCGCAGAACGCACGAACGCGTCCTACGGACATATTAACGAGAACGCTGGGCGAGGCGAGGCGCATGCGGTTCTCCCTGATGGACTTCAGCGCGCTGCCGTCGAGCTCTGGGGGACGACGGGATGCCCTTGTTTGAATCGTATCTTAATCGCCTTGACGTGCTCGAAGTTATCGATGGGGTTGCCGCCGAGCACCAGGAAACTCGCCTCGTAACCCTTCTTCAGGCGGCCGATCTTTCGCTTCGGGAAGATAGCCCGCGCCGTCGTCTCAGACCACAGCTTGAGCAGTGTGAGGTTATCGAAGGCTTTCATCTCGTAGAGGTTCATCACCTCGGAAAGCGAGGTCAGGGCGTAGTTATCCGTGCCGATGGCGAGCTGGACGCCGCTCGCGTGGAGCAGCCGCAAGTTCTGCACCTGCGCTTCGTACATCAGTTTCACGCGCGCCGGGTCTTTCTCGCGCAGCTTGCCTACCATCGTCGTCGTGACGACAACCACGCCGCGCCGCGCGGCCAGCTTCGCGTCCTCCTCCGAAACTTTGAAACGCGCGGCGGGCTGCGTCGTCGGCAGGTAGTGGCCGGGCAGGTGGTTGATCTCGTCCACGCCCGCCATCAACGCAGTGTGAAAGTCAGCCGCCGTCTCGATGTGAGTCGTCACGCGTAGCCCTTCTTTGTGCGCGCGCGCGACGATGAGGGGCAACATTCGCGGGTCGAGGCCGCGCCGTCCGTAGAAGCTCTGGTCGGCGCGACGCATCTCGTACTCGTCGGAGTAGAGAAGATAGGTTTTGATGAAGTCGGGTTTGTCGGCGACGATGCGCGGCCACTTGCTCTGGAGGTCGGCCTCGTTGTCGATGAGATAATAAGCCTTGCCGTCGAACCATCCCTTAGCCACGCCGCGGTACGCGTTCTGGCTGAGGATGTCTTCGTAGAGGCGGACGGGGTGGCCGCCGCTTGAGGTCAGTCCACCATTAGCGAAAACGACATCGATGCTGGCCGGGTTGTTGATCTTGTCGGCGATAAGCTTGGAGAACTGGTGGATGCTGTTCGGTATTTTGACGTAGTAGATGCCGTCGTTGAGGTAGGCGCGAATCTGTTTGGCGAGGTTGTATTCCTTCTCGATGTTGTGGTTGTGCGCGTCGCCGAACGGCGGCACAACGAAGCCGCCCTGAAGGTCGATCGCCTCGTCCACCTTGCGCGGCTCGCGCTCGACCAACACTCCGCCCGACGAATAAAACGTCTTGCGTTGAAAACCTTTGCCGTCGAACCACTGCCCGTTGATGAACTTGTAAGTCAATGGCGCGGGGGCGGCGGCTTTCGCGGGCACCCCGGCATCTTGCCACGCGAGAGCAGGACGGCAGGAGACGACGAGGAACAGCACCAGCAGCAGTGATGCGCGGCGCGCGCGCCCGGACGCGGGTGCTTTGTGTCGGCGGCGGAAATTCAACATGGTCGTGTTCCTTTCATCGTGTGGAGAGTTCTATCAGTCTCAATCTCGACCAGATCACCGCATCTCGCCAGTTGTTGGCGGAGCGAGGCGGCGGGGCCGGTAGCAGCGACGACCAGCCGGTGCGGGTGCAGGTATCGCCGGGCGAGCCGTATGACTTGCGCGGCGTCGGCGTCGTGCAGGCTTTGCAGGTAGAGCGCGAAATGATCGTCGGGGAGGTTCTGAGCGGCGAGCAGTTTCAATTGCGCGATGAGCTCGTGGCCGGGCTGAAACGAGCGGAGATAAACGCCGGTCAGGTGGTTCTGCGCTGCACCGAGTTCCGCCTCGGTCACCGGCTCTTGTTGCAGCCGTTCCATCTCATCCACTACTTCACGCACCATCGCCCCCACGTGTTCGTTGCCAACCCCCGCCGCAATGGCGAAGGGGCCGGCGCAGTTGCGCGAAACGAAACGGCAGCGGAGGTGATAGATGTAGCCAAGCTCCTCGCGCAACCTGCGCTTAAGCCGCCGTCCGAGCACCGCACTCATCACTTGGAGCGAGGCGAATTCGGGGTGTCCGCGCGGGACACCGACGTGGCCGATGCGTACCTCGGTCTGCGCGGCGCGGGGCATGTCAGTCAACCACACACGCGTCTGTTCGAGCGGCGGCGGTTCGACGGCGGGCGGTGCGGGCGGTTCGCCGCGCAAGCAGCCTGCGACGGATGACTCTATCAGGCGCAGCAATTCTTTCGGGCGGAAGCTGCCCGCCACGACGACCACCATACTCGGCGTCCCGAAATGCGCGCGGTGAAAGTCGAGGAGAGTTTCACGATCAATGCGTTGCAGTCCCGCCGGGCTGCCGAGCAGCGGCAGCCCGTATCGTGTCTCGCCATAGATACCACGCGCGAACAAGTCGTTAGCGGCCTCCGTCGGTGCGGAGGTCTGCTGTACGAGCTGCGAGAGATGCCTGCGCCGCAGTCCCTCAACAGCCTTGTGGGGGAGTGCCGGAGAGGCAAGCATTTCGAAGAGCATCTCGACGGCGAAAGGGATGTCGGAGGACATGAGTTCGAACACGACCGAACTCATGTCCCAATCCGCGCGCGTCAGGATGTCCGCGCCCAGTTCCGCTGTCGCTTCGTTGAGATGTTCTGCCCCGTGCCGCAGGGTTCCCTCTTTCAACGCGGACGCAAGCAGCGATGCCGTCCCCTCCAGTCCCGCCGGGTCGAAGTGCGCGCCCGCAGGCACGGTGGCGTGAAGTTGGACAAGAGGGACGACGTGATTCTCGGCCAGTACCACTTTCAGGCCGCCCGCGAGTCGAAGCCTTTGAAACAACGGCAGGCGGTGCGGACGCGTGTCGGCTGTCGGCGGGGTCAAGCTCAAAGAGTCTGTTTGCGACGTCAAAGGGTTCATCCGGCGACTCCCTCCGGCACCAGCGAGAGCATGACGCGATTCTCCTCGCACCGGATCAACTCGCCGAACTCCGACAAGTCGGCGGGTGTCACGCGCCGGTAGCGCTCGTCTTCGACAGCGACACGGGTCGGGTCGCCGCAAAAGATAGTCGAGGTAGCGATGAACTCCGCGCGCCGCTCCGAACGCTGAACCATCGAGTAGTGGTCGGTGAGCGCTTTCTTCTGCGCGCGTCGCAGCACCGCTTCGGGAACACCGTCGCCGAGCAGTTCGGCGAACGCCGCGAGCAGCGCTTCCTCCAATTCAAGCGGTCCTCTGTATGTCGTTCTCCAGCTCTTTGATTTCCGCTTCAATCTCCGCTAAAGGTCGAAGCGGCGTGAACGTGTAAAAGTAGCGCGTGAACGGTATCTCGTAGCCGATGCGCGTTTTGCTTTCGTCAATCCATGCGTCCGCAACGTGCGGTTTTACTTCGCGAGCAAAATACTCGTGGATATCTTCCTTAAGCGGCACGTTCTCGTAGTCGCGCAACTCCGCATCTGCTTCAGGTTCGCCCGCCGCGTCCGTGCAGATGTCCGCCGTCTTATCGCGCTCGGATAGCTCGGCCATCACGGAATTAAAAACCGCGTTCGAGACTCTCAGCCCGCGCCCCGCAAACTCGTCTTGCAACAGTTCACGGAAACGCTCGCGGTTCTTGATAAATATGCCTTCCAACGACTCAAGCGCGGCGAGCAACTCCGTTTGCAGACGCCCACCCGCTTCCATCTCCGCCAATGCCGCCTCGCCCTTCTTCTTACTGCGCGCCAAGTTCTGAAAAGCTGCGCTCTCACGCACGCGTGCGATGCGCTCCGGCGTGATGTGGAAATTCAAACGTAGAGGACGTTCGACCGTGATGCGTTGATAACCGAAGTCCCTGTTATCGAAAATCTTGCAGTGTTCTCCTTCCGCAAATTCGCCGTAGATGCGTGCGATCTCCGCAATGTGGTCAGGCGTTCCCCGCTGCCCGTCGCCAATCTCATTGCGCTTGTTGCCGAGACTTTTACGCATCTTGACCCCGAAACTCGTCGCGTCGATGAGTTGTACACGCCCGCTCCGCTCCGCGCTTTTGCGGTTCGTGACGATCCAGACGTAAGTTGAAATCCCTGTGTTGTAAAAGAGTTGGTCGGGCATAGCGACAATTGCTTCGAGCCAATCGTTCTCAATAATCCAACGCCGGATGTTGCTTTCACCGCTCCCAGCACCACCGGAGAAAAGCGGCGAACCGTTAAAGACAATGGCGATTCGCGAACCGCTATTGCTTGCGTCGCCCAGCTTCATCTTTGAGATCATGTGTTGCAGAAAAAGAAAAGAACCATCGCTGATGCGCGGGTAGCCTGCCCCGAAGCGTCCTGCGTCGCCCCGAGTTTCGTGCTCCTCTTTAATCTGCCTCTCGACCTTCTTCCAGTCAACGCCGAATGGCGGATTAGACAACATGTAGTCAAACGCTTTGCCTTCATGCCCGTCCACCGTGAAGCTATTGCCAAACTTAATGTTCTGCGCGTTCTGGCCCTTGATTCAGCATGTCAGCTTTGCAGATCGCGTTCGACTCCGGGTTAATCTCCTGCCCGAAGACCTCCAATCGCGCGTCGGCGTTCAACTCGCGCACATAATCTTCGGCTATGGACAGCATCCCGCCCGTGCCACACGCCGGGTCGTAGAGCGTTCGTACTACGCCTTTTTTCCGTAGCGCTTCCGAGTCTTCGATAAACAGCAAGTTGACCATCAAGCGGATGACCTCACGCGGCGTGAAGTGTTCTCCGGCGGTTTCGTTCGATTGCTCCGCGAATTTCCTAATTAGCTCCTCGAAGATATAACCCATCTCAAGGTTGCTCACCTTGTCCGGATGCAGATCAATTTCGCTGAAGCGGCTAACGATGAGATAAAGCAGATTGTCGGCGTCCAGACGCTGGATGTGTTCGCCGAAGTTGAAGTATTCGAGTATTTCTCGCGTGCCTGCCGAAAAGCTGTTGATGTAGTTGGCCAGATTGGCAGCGATCTTGTTCGGGTCAGCCTTCAGCTTTTCAAAGTCATACGGACTCTTGTTGTGAAAGGATTGTCCGGCGGTACGATTTAAAATCGGGTCAATGTTTTTGACATTCGTATCTTTGAGGCTAGCCAGTCTTTTGAGCGTCGCTTCCTTCGTCGGCGCGAGTACGCAATCAAAGCGGCGCAGCACCGTGAGCGGTAAAATCACTTTGCCGTAATCGGATTGCCTGTAGTTTCCCCGTAGCAAGTCCGCGATGTCTCAGATGAATCTTGCTTTCTCTCTAAAGTTAATCATTCACTGCTCCTCAAAGAATTTGCGCGCGAATAAAATGACAATGACATGTGTACCCGTGAGATGATGAAGCTAGACGGGACTCGTCAGCAATTTTCGAGCGTTTACTCCAATTGATACTGTAACGGGCAGAACACGGCAATCAAGAGGGTATTGGTCAGACTGTGAACGTGATCACGCATATTCTGCCGGCTATACAGAGGACAGTCATCGGCATTCTTCCCGGTATTACCCCCGGCTATCATTTTCTCTTTGGAGACGGCTGGTGCAAGTCTCGTGTAGATTGAATGATGTTACAATTATTCGCACAGTAAGGGTAATATTCCCGACTGGAGGTGAGGTAAAAAATGACAGTTGAGAAAACATACGTCGAACAGCGTGATGGGGGCTACTGGGTGGCTGGCACGCGCGTATCGCTTGACTCGCTTGTCTATGCCTTCAGGCGCGGTGCTTCCCCCGAGACCATCAGGCGTTCATTTCCGGTCCTGACCCTTGAAGAGGTCTACGGCGCCATTGCCTTTTACCTGGCGCATGAGCCGGAGGTGGATGCCTATCTCGAAGAATCAGAGCGCGAGTTCAAGACCCAAACTAAAGAGATTAATGCCCGGACACGCGCCGCCAAGCCGGAGCTTTTTGAGCGTTTGGAGAGTGCTCGACGTGACCACGAGGCCACCCGCCAGTGAGGATACGCTTTCAGGCTGATGCCGATCTCAACGAAGAGATCGTCTCAGGCATACTTCGGCAGAACCCGAACATAGATTTTCAGACGGCAGAAGAAGCTGAGCTAAGGGGGATGGCTGACCCCGACGTGTTAGCTCGTGCCGCCGACGAAAACAGAATTCTCGTCACGCACGACCGGCGCACGATGCCCCGCCACTTCGCCGATTTCATCGGAAGACGGGCGTGCCCGGGAGTGATTATCATCTCGCAGCGGGTGAGCGTTCACCGAGCTATTGAGGAACTTGCTCTCGCTTGGGACGCATCCGAGGCCGAGGAGTGGTCTAATTTAATAGTCGAACTGCCTTTATAACCTCCAACCTCGCCAACCATCACTTTCGCATATCTACTGAATTTAAGCCTCATATAGTTCCATTAGCGGTTGGTGAATCAAAAGTGTGCCATGTACTCCAAGATGACGCGGCGGAAGTTCTCATATGGGCACTAGAGCGTTTTCTCATTGAGTTTACCAAGTCATTGACTAAAGCCCGTGTGGGTCCGTTGCGGATGCCATCTCGCTTGGTAAGCTCATATGAAAATCGCTCTAGGGCACTATTACCTTGCCTCGAAGATGAAGATAGGCAGTTCCTAGCGCATCACTCAAATCAGTTCGAGTTCCTCCCTGAGTAACTGTGGGAGGCCTTAATTCCCTTCCCTACCTCAAAATTAGCTTTAATTCTTGAGCGTAACATGTTATAAGGCGCATTATGAAAGATATCTCGCCTTTTTCAGTCAGCCCAAACCCACTCACTCTCTATGTTACAGATGCTATCGAGGCCGTGCTTTTCAAAGTTCGTTTCACAATCAACCGGCGACAGGGTTTAACGGTGCTACTAGGCGATAACGGACTAGGGAAATCCACGCTCGTGCGCTATTTGCACGCCGAATACGATGCGCGCGACGATGTGATCTCTCTCATGACTCCCACACCGAGTTTTGCCAGTGAATTTGCGATGATGCAATCGCTTTGCGGCAACGTCGGTCTGCCCAAACGCCGCTCGATACTCGCGCACCAAGAAGAGCTTAATGCCTGGCTCGTCGAACAGTATGCGGCTGGTTACAACGTTGTCTGGTTCATCGACGAGGCGCAAAAGCTCACACACAAGATGCTGGAGGTCGTCCGCACCCTACTCAATTATGAAACCGGAGAGGAAAAGCTAATCCAGATCGTCCTCTCAGGACAGTTGGAACTGCGCGACAGGCTTTTTAGCGACCAGCAGAAGGCACTCCGCAGCCGCCTCATGCCATCGTCCGTTTTAGGCACGCTGACGCCCGTCGAGATGGCTGAAATGCTCTCGCACCGGTGCAAGGCTGTAAAGATACCAAATCCTTTTCCCGCGGCCACATTGGAGCAATTGTATATGGTTTCTGCGGGCGTTCCCCGCGCTGTTCTACGTCTTTCAGCTTTCGCTTATGACTTGATGCTCGCTCACAAACAAAGTTCTATTCCCGTCGAGTACATCAACATCGCGGAGCATTCAGTCTCTCTGGCGGATTGAGAGTTATGTCGAAGCCTGTTACCAAAGACCCGCTCGCTGCGCTCCTCAGAAAACAGAGGGAAGAAGCACTCGAAGCTGGGCAACACACCGAGCCTGAGTCCAAACCGGCTGAGTCATCTCTTATAAAACCTTTAATTACTCCTGTAGCTACTACTGTAGATACTCGTATAGACACTACTGTAGATACTCCTGTAATCCCCAAATCCACTAATCAGGCTCAATATCTTGATGCCACACACACTGCATCTGAGCAGCGTATCTATTCTGTTATGTATCGGGAAACGATCAGTAAGGGAATCCGCGAACGACATTATGGACCGAGCGAGCTTTGCAAGAAGACCGGAATCCGTTCTGACAAGACCGTGAGGATGGCGGTGCGGGGTCTCTGTCGAAAACTATCCGTTGAGGTGGTTTCGCATGGGGCGTATTTCCCCCAGGGGCCACGTTATCGCGTCTATGAGCCTAAAGATATTGTCAGGCGTCGTAAGCTGGCAGGTATTGAAATTGACCCGCAGACCAAGCAAATAGCGAGTCCTGTAAACACTACCGTAGATACTACTGTAGCTACTACTGTAGAGACACCTGTAAATGGTGTACCAGATGGAGATACCAATAATTACAGTAGTACTGGGGTAGAAACTACAGGAGTAACTCCTGTAGAAATTACAGGACTATATAAAGAGAGAAAGAATATTGGCAGTTCTGAGGTTTCTGAAAGCAGTTCATCATCAAATGATCTCAGACCCGGAGCCGATGATGAGGCGTTCGCCGGATTCCTCACGGAGTTCAAAACTGTTGTCAAAGAATTGACCGGCAAAGAACCGACGGCGGCTGAGCGAGAGCGTTACAGAGAACTTGCCCAGGTATTACTAACCGAACTCCGGATCGCTGCCGGGCGCACCACAGTTTCATCTGTACCCTCGTTCCTCACCGAACATTTGCGCCGAAGGCTCTGGAAGATGGACAAGCGACAGGCGCAGGCCGAGGGTAAGGAATTGCCGGATCAACCACGAACGAGGAATGTTATCCCTGAAGGACAAACCTGCCCGAATTGCAATAACACAGGATGGTGGTACCCGAATGGGACTGAGAAAGGTGTTGCTCGTTGTCATCACGAGGATCTAATTACAAAACCATGATAGGTTTAACACGTTTCACGCCTTTCCTTGTAGCATTTCGTATAATGCATCTTTTATGAATATATCAATAATCGGTGTCTGTTCAGGAGGTCGGTAAAGCGCCGCCAAAAAGGGCTTGTGGATGACCTCTGTTGGCTTAACTTTAGGCTATAACGGCACGGCATAAAGTTTTTTCAGAGGAAGCAGCACTTCTTCATTTCGACCTCCTGAACAGTAACTCATTCGGAGTATCTGTTCAGGAGGGAGCCTGTAAGCTGTTCTTACACTTGGTGCGCATCTGCACCAGCCGATGACGGTAGCGTAGCCACCGCAATATCTCCCGGCTTTCAAACGAGAGCCGATGCACCTGCGGGAACTCCTGCCGGAGCTATAGGTCAAGCAGCAACTCGGTGTCGCGACGGCCTGTCTTCTGTTTGCTGCGCGTTCGAGAGCGAATCTCAGTCGCGACACCGATAAAGACTTGATGGCCGAGACTCTCCACCAGTTCGATGAGCTAGGTGCTGTATGCGCTGGCTTTCATGCCGACTATCACATCGCCTGTGAATTGAGCGTAGAAGGCACGAACGTCATCCTTGTCGTAATGAAGTCCTCAACACTGGATGAGGCCATCATCCAAGTCGCAATGGCATATGGCCTGTTGACGCGCGTGAAAGTCCAGGCCACAATACGTTTGTCATAGGTACCCCCTTGCGGACTCATGTGCAACACGAGTTTATCGCAGCTCATACGTGAGCCGGGGGTTGCCTGCTTCATAACATCACAACCCTCAGGACGCCCGTTAGAAAGAACTGCACAGAGAGAGATGGCCGCCAGAGCGGCAAGTGTAATCGAGGCCTGCGGGCGAGCGGCGCGCACCCACACATCGCGCTATTCGACTAGAGCAACGACTAGAACTTGAGGAAGGTACCTCATGCTAAATCCTCCTGAACTCATTGAGACTGAACGGCTCTTGCTACGCATCCCCGTAATGGAAGACGCGGCGGCGATGTTGGAGTCTTACGCCCGCGACGCGGAAGTGACGCGCTACCTGGCGTGGAAACCGCTGCAATCTTTGGAAGAGGCCGAGAAGGCGATCAGTAGCCGCGTCGAAGGCTGGCGCAAGGGTATCTCGTTCTCGTGGACGATCCTGCTCAAGGAAGGCGGCGCTCTCGCCGGTACGATCTCGCTACGCCCGCAGGGAATGCGACTGAACATGGGGTTCGTCGTGGCGCGTCGCTACTGGGGGCGCGGTTACACGACTGAGGCTGCGCGGCCCGTAGTCGAGTGGGCACTGGGCGTGCCGGGCGTCTACCGTGTGAGTGCGGTCTGCGACGTGGAGAACCTAGCCTCTGCCCGTGTGCTGGAAAAGATTGGGATGCAATTGGAAGGTACTCTGCGATGTTGGGACGTGCATCCGAACATCAGCGACGTGCCGCGCGACTGCCTCTGCTACGCTGCAGTTAAATAGCTTCCGCTTTGGCCTCGCCGCCACGCGCAGATAAAAGCCGGACAATATCCGGGACAACGAAACAAACAGCGCACATCGAATTCACCCTCGACGGCGAGGCGGCGAAGGTCGTTTACGCGCACAAGACGCTGCTTGAAGTCTTCCGAGAAGACTTCCGGGTTTTAGTGTGAACAGAGATGTGCGCAGATAATCTTAAAGTGCCAGACAAAACTAACTACCTAGACACGAAGGCACAAAGAAAACTCGATGAAATAACTTTGTGTCTTCGTGTCCTGGTGGGTTCGTTAGTGGCTCTTAATATAGTTCAACTTCCTCGCGAAGCATCATCCCTATTTAAAGCGCGGCCACTTCGAGCCTTCAATAATCATCCTCTGCATCAGGTTGTACATCATTTAAAGACGCAGCCAGAGAGGCTCTCCGTCTTCACTTTGATTGTTGTGTGACCTCCATCGAGTAACTGTCTGGCGTCAGGTTGATGGCGGTATGAAGCGCGCGTGCTTTAGCCCAGTCGGGAGTGCTCGGCTGCCAGCGCAGGTTGACGGTATTTGCCTGTCGCTCGACGGAAACGACGCCTTGCGAAACCTTTTCATGTGTGCCGAGGTGAATCTGGTAGGCCGACTCGGCACGGGCGGTGGGCGCATTCGGTGCGAAGTTGAGTTCGGGCGCGAAGGTGACGCGCATGGCTCGGTCGCGGCTGTTCAGAGTGATGGAACGCAAAGCCAGTCCTTGCGGCGTCAGCAGCGCGGTGAGGCTGAGCGTCGTACCTTCGAAACCGGGCGCAGTCTGTTCGCTGATGATGAGTTCGTCGCCGCGCACCTGCTTGACTTGCAACAGGCGCTCGCGCCCGTGGTCACCGGCTAATGTCCACTGCGCCCCTTCGCGCAGTTCGGACGGGGCTTTGAGGACGCGCCAACTCTCCTTGCCGAGGAGCAAGGCTGAGAGTTCCATGCCATGCGCGTAGGAGCCGCGGTAGGCGACGAAGTAGGGCGGCGCGCTGATCTGCGGCCAAGGTTCCGCCTCGTGAACTTTCTCGCCGATCTGCACGGCGCTTCCCGCGCCCGCGGCGGTGCCGAGGTTGCTGTAGCGGAGGTGAAGTCCCGGCATGGCGGCGAGCGGTTGCAGTCCCGCGCCGCGCTTCGAGGGATTGCTGTTGGCGGGGATGAAGCGCCAGCGAACGGCTTGCCCACGCTCGTCACGGAAGCCGACGCCGAAAGTTACTGTCTGCTCCACCTTCCTGTCTTCTTTGAAGTCAATAGGGGTGTGGAAGACTGCCTTGCCTTCGGCCTTGAGGGCTTTGGCTCTCTCGGCGGTGTTGGTGTAGTAGACGTTGCGGTTCGAATCCTTCTCGGTCAGGACAACGAGGTGGGAGGGCATTTTGCCGTCGCCGACGCTGACCGCGATTCTGGAGTACTGCGGGCTGTCGTTGATCCACTGCATGAAATAGACCGGCGCGTATTCGTACTCGGCGATGAGCGGCACGACGGGGAAGGGCGGCACCGGCGGCGACGCATTTTTCTGTTTCTCCGGAGAGGCGGACTGCGGCTGCGCGTTAGCCCCGAAGAGCGCGAAGCAGAGGGCGCAAGCGGTGAGGGCCGCAACGACGGCGTTCTTTTTCCCTGTTCTCATCTCGTTTCTCCTTACTGATGCGGCGGCGCGGCGTGCGGTCTCTTCCGCAAACCGGGCGCGCCGCACGGCTGTCGTTCAAAAACTCAGACGCATTCCGAACTCGATCCGGCGTGACGGGCCAGCCGCGTTGGCGCGCCCGAAGAAGGGCGACGTGAGCACGCCATTTAGCCCGAGCGGGTTCGTGTGGTTGAAGAGGTTGCTGGCGCGCGCGTTGAGCGTGAGCATGTAGCGTTTGTCGGTGGGGGTAACTTTGGGGCCGAAACGGAACTGGCGACTGAGATTGACATCGACGTTGACATTCGCCGGGTTGGTACCCGCGTTGCGGGGCACCGTGCCGTTGAGAGCCTCCGGGTCGAAGACGCCGAAGGCGGTCTTGACGGCGCGTGGGTCGGAGGGGTCGGCCACGCCGGGGCGGTCGTTGAAGTTGCCGTCGCCGTTGTTGTCGCGCCCCGTGGTGATGTTGAAGGGGCTGCCGGAGGCGGCGTTGATCGAGGTCGAGAGTCGCAGTTTCCAAGGGAAGTTGATGATGTTGGTGAGGAAGAAGCGATGACGCGCCAGCCAGAAGGGGCGCGCCCACTCGCCGCTGAGATCGTAGCTTGATTGCGGCAGCGAGAGGGGCGTGTCGGCGTCTGTGCGAAAATTGAAATTGAGGTAACCGGCGAAGACGTTGAAGTACTGATTGGCCGACTGGTTGACGCCGACGTAGAGGACGCGCCCGCGGATGCGCCCGCTCGATTCGAACTGGAGAATGTTCTCGGCGACGCCCAAAGGCCGCGGAGCCAACAGCGGGTCGTCGCCGGGCGCAACGAGCGGTGCGTTGATGTTGCGTGAGCGCAGCACAGACCACCCGCGCGTCCAACTGTGATTGACATCGATCCGCCACCCCCCCGGCAACTCGCGCGCGGCCTCGACACGCACCTGAAATGAAGCGGGCGGTCGCAGAGATTCTTCGAGCCGCCGGATGGTGGGGATGGCGGCGTTGGCGCCTGTGCCCCCGAACGGATCGTCGAACGACGGCGAATTGATAATAATCTGGCGCAGTTGTCGCCCGTCGAGACGACGCGCGTCGAAGGTGAGCGCTTCGCCGACGCGGTCATAGAAGACGCCTGCACGAGCGCGCAGCACCCAACGCTGGCGCTTGTCGGGCGTATAGGCGACACCGACACGCGGAGCGAGGCTGGCGGCGTCGGACGGCGTGGTCTGGCTCTCGTAACGCAAGCCGAGGCTAAGCGAGAGGTTCCCACGCGGTCGCCATTCGTCCTGC
>DASQNL010000192.1:0-4262 GCA_035644995.1 Pyrinomonadaceae bacterium
AGTCTGGACATTGCGAAGAGGCTTGGCGACCAGAGCGGCATCGCCATCTCGCTAGGGCAGTTGGGAGCGCTAGCAGCGCAGGAGGGTGACGAAACAGAGGCGGTGAGGTTGCTGCGGGAGGCTCTAAGCATCTTTGAGAGATTGAAATCACCTAATGCTGAGATTGCGCGGCGGATGTTGGCACGGTTGGAGGGCGAATCTTCTTAGGGGGTGTTGATGGGTGTCTGGGTGGGGGAAGTTTGTTGAGGGCGGTTTGAGGATTGTGAGCGAGGGGCGAAAGAGGGGGGCGCGAGCGAGTTTCTACACATGCCGCGTGCGTTGTCGTCGTGTCAGCTTGCCCTTTACCGCTTCACCTTTTCCCGTTGTACAATTGCACCTCGTTATTCATATAAATATTTCAGGTGAGGCTGTCCCGCGCGGGGGCGTATTGACTAGGGGAGAGTCTGCTTGAGCGACAAAGGACGGGGGCGTGTTTTATGTCACAGGAAGCGACGGGGATGAGCGAGCACGGCAACGCGACGGCGGCGGTGGCGATGCGTGTCGAAAGCGATTCGATGGGCGAGATCGAAGTTCCGGCCGACAGGTATTACGGCGCGCAGACGCAGCGTTCGTTGATTCATTTCAACATCGGCTTCGACACGATGCCGCGTGAGATGATCCGCGCGCTCGGCGTGCTGAAGAAAGCCGCCGCGCTCGTTAACGAAGACCTCGGCAAGTTGCCCGCCGACAAGGCGCGCCTGATCTCCGCCGCCTGCGACGAAGTGATCGAGGGGCGGCTCGACGAGCATTTCCCCTTGCGCGTCTGGCAGACGGGCAGCGGCACGCAGACCAACATGAACGCCAACGAGGTGATCTCCAACCGCGCCATCGAACTCGCGGGCGGCCGCATGGGCAGCAAGGAGCCGGTTCACCCGAACGACCACGTCAACATGTCGCAGTCTTCGAACGACACCTTCCCCACCGCCATGCACATCGCCGCCGCCGAGCGCATGAATAAGCTCATCCCCGAAGTCGGGCGGTTGCAGGCGGCGATTGAGGCGAAGGCGACGGAGTATGCCGGGGTGGTGAAGATCGGGCGCACACACTTGCAGGACGCCACGCCCTTGACGGTGGGGCAGGAATTTTCCGGTTGGGCGAGCCTCGTCGAGCGCGACATCGAACGCCTGCGCCTCGTCTTGCCCGGCCTCTACGATCTCGCCATCGGCGGCACGGCGGTCGGCACGGGACTCAACGCGCACCCCGAATTCGCCGAACGCGCCGCCGCGCGGATCGCGGAGCTGACGGGGCTGCCTTTCAAGTCGCACCCGAACAAGTTCGCGGCTCTTTCGGCGCACGACGAGATGGTCTTCGCCAGCGGCGCGCTTAAGACGCTCGCCGGGTCTTTGATGAAGATCGCCAACGACATTCGCTGGCTCGCCTCCGGGCCGCGCGCCGGTTTCGGCGAACTCATCCTGCCGGAAAACGAACCCGGCTCCTCGATCATGCCCGGCAAGGTCAACCCCACGCAGTCGGAGGCGATGACGATGGTGGCCGTGCAGGTCTTCGGCAACGATGCCGCCATCGGCTTCGCCGGTTCACAGGGCAACTTCGAGTTGAACGTCTTCAACCCGGTGATGATCCACAACCTGCTCCACTCGATCCGCCTCATCACCGACGCCTGCCACGGCTTCGTCGACTACTGCGTCGCCGGAATAGAACTCAACCGCGAACAGATCGCGGCGCACCTCAACAACTCGCTCATGCTCGTCACCGCGCTCAACCCTTACATCGGCTACGATAAGGCCGCGCAAGTCGCCAAGCACGCGCATAAGCGCGGCATCTCCCTGCGCGAGTCGGCCATCGCTCTCGGCTTCCTTACCGGCGAGCAGTTCGACGAATACGTCAAGCCGGAAGAGATGACGCACCCTTAGAAACGTTGGGGAAAGGTGAAGGGGGTAAGGGGGGAAAGGGGTAAAGGGTAAAGGAAAAGAAAAGAGGCGCGTCCATCGTGCGCTGCATTCTTCGCCCCTTCCCCTTGTCCCCTTCACCCTTCACCCTTCACCCTTCACCCTTCACCCTTTACCCCTTCCCCCTTCCCCCTTCCCCCTTCCCCCTTCCCCCTTCCCCCTTCCCCGCGCTTCGTCTCGCACATCTGCGCGCCTTTGATTTGCATCTAAATATTCGCTCGCATCGTTCGATTTCAGCCGGGCGCGCGGGCGGCGAAGGTTGGGTTTATCGGCTGGTTGCGCAATATTTCTCAAAGTGAGATAGTTTTCGTTTGCGGCGAGGCGCGCCGGGCGCGCCTGTGCGGGTGAAGGCGGCTTGAGGGAGGACGAAGCATGACTGTGGCAACTTTAACGAACGCGCCTGTCCTGGAAGACTACTTCGGGCTGTCGGATGCGGAGTTGCACTCGCGCATCGAGACGGCGCGGGCGAAGCTGGGGTCTCGGCTCGTCATCCTCGGCCATCACTATCAGCGCGACGACGTGATCATTCACGCGGACGTAACCGGCGACTCCTTCAAGCTCTCGAAACTCGGCGCGGAACGCGACAGCGCGGAGTTCATCGTCTTCTGCGGCGTGCATTTCATGGCCGAATCGGCCGACATTCTTTCCGCGCCGCACCAGAAAGTTATTTTGCCAGACCTCGGCGCGGGCTGTTCGATGGCCGACATGGCCTCGGCCGAACAGGTCGAAGACGCCTGGGATCAACTCGCCGCCGCGGGCATCCTCGCAGACTTCCGCGTGATGCCGATCACGTACATGAACTCGACCGCCGCGATCAAAGCCTTCTGCGGCCAGCACGACGGCGTGGTCTGCACCTCGTCGAATGCCGTGCCGCTCTTTGATCAGAGTTTGCGCGCGGCCGACAAGCTGTTCTTCTTCCCGGATCAACATCTGGGGCGCAACACGGGCGTTAAGTTCGGCATCCCGCTCGAACAGATGGTCGTCTGGGATCCGTTTCAGGAACTCGGCGGCAACACGGTGGAAGCCCTGCGCGGCGCGCGTCTCATTCTCTGGAAAGGCCATTGCTCGGTGCATGGTCGTTTCCGCGCGTGGCACGTGGATCAGGTGCGGCGGGAGACGCCGGGCATCCGCGTGCTCGTCCACCCGGAATGCGTGCGCGAGGTGGTGGAGAAGTCCGACTTGAACGGCTCGACCGAGTTCATCATCAAGACGCTCGAAGACGCGCCCGCCGGTTCGTCGTGGGCTATCGGCACGGAAGTGAATCTGGTCAACCGCCTCGTCGAACGTTTTCCAGACAAGCACATCCGCCTGCTCGCGCCCGACCTCTGTATGTGCGCCACGATGTATCGCATCGCGCCGCAGAACCTCGCGTGGGTCTTGGAATCCCTGCTCGCGGGCGTTGTTCCCAACCAGATCATCGTGCCGGAAGAGACCGCACGCCTGGCGCGCGTCGCCCTCGATAGGATGCTGGCGATCAAGTAAATTTAAAGGCCGTGCCTCGTCGAACGTGAATAGAAGAAATCAGTTTTCTCTCTTCACGTTTGACGAGGCACGGCCTTTTTTAAGGAGAAGGCGTTGGCTGACCCGAATGAACGTTTCCCGGAGAACGCGCCGGGCGGATATTACGTAGACGCGAGTTGTATAGACTGTGATGTCTGTCGCGACAGCGCGCACGAGAACTTCAAGCGCAACGACGAGGGCGGCTACTCATTCGTCTACAAGCAGCCGGAGACGAAAGCGGAGCGGGAAGAATGCGAGCGCGTCCGCACGGAATGCCCCGTCGAAGCCATCGGCGACAACGGTTAAGAGCCGCGTCCCAACTCAATAAACTTACAAGAGGCCGCCCGGCAAGTTCTGCGACGAAGAACTTGCCGGGCGGCCTCGGTTTCAGGCTTTTATCCGGTGTGGCGCGGGCAGCAGGCGGCGAATCGTATCAACCAACTCGATCAGGTTGTTCGGCTTGCGCAGGAAAGTGTCCGCGCCCGCCTCGCGCGCTTCCCCGGCCAAGTCTTCCAGCGAGATGAGGATGATCGGCGTCTCTTTCCGGTGCGGCAGGAGACGCAAGCGTTTGACCAATTCCAGTCCGCTATAATAGCGCGCGTCATGATCAATGATGAGCAGGTCGAAGTGTTCGCCTTGCTCAAGCATGGCGCGGGCGTAGATCGTGTCGGCCTTCTTAACGTACCACCCGGCAAACTCTAATACCTCGCGGACGAGCGTCCGCAGCGTGTGATTGTGCGCGGCGAAGAGGATGATGGCGGGGCGCGGCTGCATGGCGTTCAGTGCTCCTGCGGTGAGAAAAGGATACGGAAGCGG
>DASQNL010000193.1:0-3597 GCA_035644995.1 Pyrinomonadaceae bacterium
CCGCGCACAATCGCCGTCACCAGCCCCGCGTCAATCTTTTCGTAGCCGACGAGTTCGACGTTCGCCGCCTTGACCATCGCGTCCGCCGCCTCGATCATCGCGACGAGTCCCATACATTCCACCATGCCGAGTGCTTGCATAATGACTCCTTAAAATTATTTCTCAAATTCGTTGACCAGAAAAATCCAGTCCCATTGTGCGGAGATTTTCTTCGCCCCGATCCACACGGTAAATAAAGTAACCGTCTCGCCCGCCTTCAACTCTTTTTCAAAATAAGGAATGACCTGTTTTTGCGCGGGCAGCCAATGCTCTACGGAATCTTCGATAAAGAGCAACTCCGTCTCAAACATCGCCGCGATCTCAGGCTTCAAGCCGTAAGATTTAACCCAGCCATCAATATGTTCTTTGCGCTTCTCAGTAATTTTCCGTGTCTTGCCCGTGTAGATAACTTTTACTCGTGAGGGGAAATTATCTCCCGTAAAAATCAGGTTGGTATTTTCCCCTTCGATGAGCTTCGAGTCGGAGTGCTGCTTGACGATGTCCTGTAATTTTCGCGGCTTGTAAGTATCCCAACTGCTCTGACCGCGAGCCGGAGCATGACCGGCAAAGAGAGCGAAAACCATAACGATCATCGACAGATAATATTTCATATCCTCTCCTTATTGATCATTCAACCGTCAAACTTATCGATGCTCCGCTGCTTTTCAATATCATACTCCCGCGCGCACGAGGGCGCACAACTTCAACCCTCTAGTTTCTGAGAGACTGAATCGGCGCGGGGATGTGGCCGCCGCGACGTATGAAGTCGGCGCAGGCGAAACTGTTGACGGGCATGACGGGGGCTGTGCCGAGCAGACCGCCGAACTCCACCATGTCGCCGACAACTTTACCGGGCGCGGGGATGATGCGCACGGCGGTCGTCTTCGAGTTCATCACGCCGATGGCCATCTCGTCGGCGATGATGGCGGCGATGGTCTCGGCGGAGGTCGCGCCGGGCACGGCGATCATGTCGAGGCCGACCGAGCAGACGCTCGTCCACGCTTCCAATTTCTCCAGAGTCAGCGCGCCGACGCGCGCCGCGTCGATCATCGCCGCGTCTTCCGAGACGGGAATGAACGCGCCGCTCATGCCGCCGACCGCGCTCGAAGCCATCACGCCGCCCTTCTTGACGGCGTCGGTCAGGAGCGCGAGCGCGGCGGTCGTGCCGGGCGCGCCCGCGCGCTCGAACCCGAAGGCTTCGATGATCTCCGCCACCGAGTCGCCTTTGAGCGGCGTCGGCGCGAGCGAGAGATCGATGATGCCGAAGCGAAGGCCAAGACGGCGCGCGGCTTCGCGCCCGACGAGTTCTCCGGCGCGCGCGAGTTTGAAGGAGAGTTTCTTGATGAGTTCGGCGAGTTCGTGCAATGGGAGATCGCGCGGCGCATGGCGGACGGCGTGATTGACCACGCCCGGCCCCGACACGCCGACGTTGATGACGGCCTCGCCCTCGCCCACCCCGTGAAACGCGCCCGCCATGAAGGGGTTATCTTCGACGGCGTTGGCGAAGCAGACGAACTTCGCGCAGGCCAGACCGCCCTCGTCGCGCGTCAACTCGGCAGCATCTTTAATCAACTGGCCGACGCGCGCGACGGCGTCCATGTTGATTCCGGCGCGCGTCGTCGCCACGTTGACCGAGGAACACAAACGCTTGGTCGTCGCAAGTGCTTCAGGAATCGAATCCAGAAAGATGTCCTCAACGTTCGTCCAACCTTTCTGCACGAGCGCGGAATAGCCGCCGAGGAAATCCACGCCGACGCGCGTGGCCGCCGCGTCAATCGCGCGCGCGAGCACGAGGCAATCCTCCACCTTGCGCGCGCCTCCGGCGATGTGTGCGGCGGGCGTGATCGAGATTCTCTTGTTGGCGACGCTGATGCCGAACTCTTCGCTGATCTCGTTCACGGTCGAGACGAGACGCTCCGCCGTGCGTTCGATCTTGGCGCGGACGCGCTCCGCCGTGCGCTCGATTGAATCGCCCGCGCAGTCGCGCAGAGAGAGGCCGAGCGTGACGGTGCGCACGTCCAGGTGCTCCATCTCGGTCATCCGCACGGTCTGCAAGATTTCCGCTTGTGAATATTCCATAGAAAAATTTTCTGGCCGGATTAACCGAGGATGTAGCTGAAGAGCAGGATGAAGAGGAACAGCAAAAACAGCAAGGCGGCCACGATCACGAAACGCAAGCCCGGATCGTCCGTCGCCTCGTCGAACACGACGGTCGAAGCCTCGCGCAACTTCTCCACGCGCGGTCGCAAATTTTCCCCGACGCTCGCGCCGACCGCCGCCGCGCGTTGTCGCACGCGCCCCCCGCGCGCCTCTCCCTGCTCCGCCGTCGCCGACGCACGCACCACAGACTCTTCTCGCACTGACGCCGCCTCATCTTCTCGCGCCGACGGCTGCGACGCGCGTGCGTCGAACGCCGCTTCTTCTTGAACGTCGTGCGGTTGCTGTGTGCGTGCCGCGTCCTGCGCCGCGTGGCGGTGATTGCCGGAAGGCTGCGCGTCGCCGGAGAGCGTCGGCAGTTTCTCGTTCAGCGTGGTCGCGACGCGCGCCGCCTCGTCCACGAGATTCCCCTGCGTGGTCGTCGCGCGCGTTTGATTCCCCGCCCCATGTTGCTGCGGCGGTTCCACGGCAGCGGCGCGTGTCTCCGCCGCCGCGCCGTCCATAGCATTCCCGCACTGCGGGCAAAAACTCGCCCGCCCGCGCACCGATGCGCCGCAACTCAAACACCGACGTGCGATTTCCGGTTCCATAAAAACAGTGACGAGTGACAAGTGACGAGTGACAAGATGGAAGACAAGTTCTTAGTTTTAACTTGTCACCTGTCACCCGTCACTTGTCACTGTTTTCAAATTCGATGCATTGCGTTGAAGAGGTCTTCGCGCTGCGCGTAGACGCGTACGCCGAGTTTGTCTCCGGCGGCGCGGAAGCGTTCTTTGAGCACGGAGACGGGCGCGTCCGAGTTGGTCGAGTCGGCGATGATGACCATCGCGAACTTGCCCTGCACGACCGTCTGGTTGATGTCCGCGATGCTGCAACCCGACTCAGCCAGAATCTGCGCCACCGCCGCCACGATGCCCGGATGATCCACGCCGAAGACCGACACCACCAGACGATTCGACGATCCTTCCGCCTCGCCCGCGCCGTCCTGCCCGCGCCGCGCGCTGCGGCGTCCCGCGCCGCTGCCGTCGCCGCCATTATTGGCTTCCACCACCGGCTCAATCGCGCGGTAGATGTCCGTCACCAAATTCTCCACCGTGCGCTCGTCGGCCTGCGCCCCCAGCCGCCCGTAAACCGCCCGCGTGATCCGGTAGATCAATTCCTCGTTAGCCATTGTTTAGTAAGCAGTGAGCAGTGAGCAGTGAGCAGTAAAAGCAGTTTGTCTTGACTGCTTACTGCTTACTGCTCACTGCTCACTTTCTCGATCCGTTGTCTCCGCTTCTCAATTCGCGCGCGGTGTCCTTGAGTTCGTCGGACGGGGAGCCTTGCAGGTCTACTCGGTCGAAGATGCCGACGACCGCCGCCTCGATTGACATTTCCTGATCGCCGATGGCCGAGCGCGCC
>DASQNL010000194.1:0-14521 GCA_035644995.1 Pyrinomonadaceae bacterium
CAACGGCGTGGACGAAGGCTCGCTCCGCAAGATCACGGAGCGCACGGGCGGCCGCGCCTACTTCCCGCGCAGCGAGGAAGACCTGCGCAACGCCTTCGCCCAAATCCAACGCGAACTGCGCGAGCAATTTCTCGTCGCCTACTCGCCCACCAACAAGCGGCGCGACGGCTCATACCGCAAATTACAGATCGAGGTCGTCAACCCCGAACTCCGCAAGCAGAACGTCAAACTCAACTACCGTCAGGGCTACTTCGCCAAGAGCGACGCCGCCCCGGCCACGAAGAGAAGACGAAAGTAACCCGGCGCGGCCTGCGCGAGCGTCGGAGCCGAAAGTTAACGTGAGTTCGACATAAATATGACCGATGACCATAGCCCCGTCAGGGGCGATAGATAGTAGCCCACGGCGTGAGCCGTGGGACGCCTCGCAACCCCGACACGCGCGAAGCCCCGGCAGGGGCGAAAGACATTCGACCGGGAATGTCTTTCGCCCCTGCCGGGGCTTCTCTGGTTTATCTTTGCTTGATCCCACGGCTTGCGCCGTGGGCTACACATCTTACGCCCCTGACGGGGCTATACTTGTCGGTCGTCCTTACGTCGAACTCAAGTCTTTTAACTTTTTCAACTTCGGCTTTTCCGCCGTCCACTTTATCTTTCGCCGCGCTCCTCCTCGACCGTCGTTTGCAGCGCGACGGTCAGCTTACGCACGTCAACTTGATCCCAGGGTTCGAGCAGGCGGAGTGTTTCATCGAGGATGCGCCGCTGGTGTTCGGGGAAGTTGGGCAGCCCGGCGACGCGGCCGAATTCGCCCTCGTAATAGACGGCGCGCGGCGGGCGCACGCGCTCAATCGCCTCTTTGTCCACGGCGAGCACGATGGTCGTCACGCCCGCCGCTTCCAAAGCGCGCGCGGCCAACCCCATCGATTGATGGCAGAGGCGCGAGGCCGGGATGAGCAGCGCGGCCTGCGCCGAGTAACGCTTGACGCGCTCGACGAGTTGCGGCAAAGCGTTGTCGGCGAAGCGCGCCGCGCTCGGAATGAAGCCGCAGAAACTCCAGAAGACCGGGTTGAGTTGGCCGATGATGCCGTTGCCCTCAAACTCGAAGAGACGTTCGAGCGGCGCTTGCGAGTTCATGTCCTGTTCGACGGCCGCGGGGTTGTAGCCGCGCGCCGCCCAGCGCAAATCCGCGGCCTCGATGAGCGTCGGGATTTCACGGAAAGACGCATCGCCGCCGGGAAGGCTCACGTCGAAGGGTTCGGAGCCGTCGATGTAGGCGCCCGCCGAAGTGATGAGCGCAAGATTGAGCATGGGCAGCGCGCGGCGCGCCGGTTTGAAGGGCGCGCGCTCGTTCTCGACCCACGGGTAATGCGTCCCGATGTCGTCGCCGCGCATCTCGTTAATCCGCTTCCAACGCTGGTAGCTTTCGCGCCACTCGTCAATTCGCTCAATCGTTTCCACCGGAATCTCCTTCGGAGTAAGTTTCAGGTTTCAGGTTTCAAGTTTCAAGTTTCAGGTTTCAGGTTTCAAGTTTCAAGTTTCAAGTTTCAAGTCTGAAGGTCGGAGGTTCTTTGTCTTGAACCTGAAACTTGAAACTTGAAACTTGAAACTAACCACGGTTGCGTCGCGCGATCAGGACGAAGGCGACGACGCCGGCGAGCATGGCCGTCGTCATCGCGGCGACCGAATAGCCGTGCAGGCTGTTGAAGGCGAGCCGCACGGGGTCGCTCGCGGCCACTTCGTCAATCGGCCGTCCCAGCGCGACGCGCAGCGCGGCCATGCGTGCGCCGATGACCCACTGCCCGATGCCCGTCGCCAGCGCGACGAGCGCGAGCGCGCTCACTTCCACCATCCACGCGCGGCGCGTCGTCGTCGCCCGTCGCCGCGCGAAGGCGGTCGCCAACAGCAGCAGTGCGACGAGGAAGCCGGAGACGTTCACGACCCCGATGATGCGCGTGACGATTGCGCCCGCCAACTCGCGCGCCGGAAGCACCGCGAACGCGCCCGGCGCGACCGCGAAACTAAAGAGAACCGCCGCCCCCAGCCACATGCCGAGCAGCAACAGCCGCGCATCGCCGCCCGCGCCGCCCGCGCCGGTCGCACGCGTCGTCGCTTCGCGCGCGCCGGCGCCGCTCGCGGCCGCCGCCCCTTCGCCATGCTCGCCGGTCTTCGCTTCCATCAATCGTAGTCCATCACTTCCGGCAGCAGCCTGATCGTCGGCAACTGCATTTCCGGCATCGTCAACTCGCGCGGGTCGGGCACGCTCGCCAGCCACGCGAGCGCGCGGTCGAGTTGGGCTTGATAATCCGCGAGGTCGAGCGACATGAAGCAGGGCGTCCCCAAGCGCGCAAATTTTTCTTTCGCCATCACGTACATCCGCCGCGCCGCCCCGCGCCGCCCGATTTCCAGGTGATGAAAGGCCACGGCCGACTGGATCATCGCCTGCAAAAAAAGTTTCTCTCGCGGCCCCGCCTCATCCACCCAACGCGCCTCCCAGGCGTCGTGCGCCGCGTGAAACTCGCCCGCGTTGTAAAGATCGATCCCCGCCAGATAATCGCCGGGGTACGCGGCGGCGTGCTCCGCCGTGTAAGCCGCGTCTGCGCTGTTTTCCATTTCAGCCATTATACGGAGCGAAGTCGAAAAACGTCAGTTGTCCGTGGTCAGTTGTTCTTTGTCCGTGGTCAGTTGTCAGTTGCATGTGGTAGCCGCGCAAGTTACTAAAGAATGATTTAAACCACTGACAACTGACCACGGACAACTGACAAAGAACAACTGACCACTGACATCCTTTCATTCCGTTTCCCAGTCGCGCTTCAACAACAGTTCCTCGATGCGGTAGGAGTGGAGCATGTCGTGGAGCGCGAGGTGGCGAAACATGTTGAAGACGGAGTAATGCGCGTACTGCGGGTGTTCGGCGGTGCGCTCCCAATCCTCGGCCGATAAATCCCGCAACTCCTCGACGAGTTCCGCGCGGCCGTGCGTGAAGCGTTCGAGCGCGTCGTTCAAGTCCAACTTGAGCAGCGCGCCCGCTTCATCGTCCGCGCCCGGTTCGTAGGGCGTGATGCGTGGCTCGCGCTCGCGCAACATCAACTCCAACCGCGCGAGAAACATCGGCTGCACCTCGGCCAGATGGCACGCGTGCTCGTGCGCCGACCACTTTTCCGGGCGCGGCCTGCGCTTCAACATCTCCGGCGCAAACTCCCGCACCAGCGGCACGATCACGCACGGAGCGTTCGCCAACATCGTGATGATTGACTCAGGATTATTCATGTTCGCCCCTGACAAGTAAGCAGTAGGCGGCGACCGGCAAAAACAGTTTTCCTACGGCTCACCGCTTACGGCTTCAATATCGCGGCACGCTCCGGTCAACCTCCCACGACCAACGCTCGATGCCGCCCGCCAGATTGACCATCTTCGTGAAACCCTGCGCCGCGAGATAGGCGCAAACCTGCGCGCTGCGGATGCCGTGATGACACATCACCACGATCTCTTCTCCGGCGTCGAGCGCGCCCGCCCACTCCTGAAAACGGCTGAGCGGCAACAGTTCCGCGCCCTCCACGCGCGCCAACTCAAACTCCTCCGGCTCGCGCACGTCGATCAGGCGCACATGCTCGCCGCTCGCCGCGCGCGACGCAAACTCCGACGGGGTGATCGTTTTGTAACTCATAAAAGAATTGTCAGTTGTCCGCGGTCGGTTGTCCGTTGCGAGCGGCTCTCACACAAGTCGCTGAAGATGGAATTGAACAACTAATCACGACTCCTGACAACCGACCACGGACAACTGACTACCGACCACGGACAACTGACTACTGACCACGGACAACTGACCACGGACAACCGACCACGGACAACCGGCTACCGACGCTTGTTCCCAAGCCGCGCGGCCAGCGCCTTCGCGGCGGTCGCGCCCGCGCCCGTCGCGCTGCTGATGGTCGGGCTGAGCGGGTTGGAGATGTCGCCGATGGCGAACACGTTCTCGACGCTCGTCTCCTGTTCGCTCGTCACGTTAACGTAGCCGCGCGCGTCCTGTTCCAACTGGCCGCGAAACAGTTCGTCGTTGGCACGGACGCCGACGCGCACGAGCACGCCGCCGACGGCCATCTGAAAAGGCTTGATCGCGCCGCGCCGCAAAATTTCGATGGCTTCCACCTGCTCCGTGCCGATGATGCGTTGCGCCTCCGACTCCGTGAAAATCGTGATGCAATGCTCCGAGCGCAGGCGTTCGACAAACTCGGCGCGCGCCGAGAGGCGTTTGCCGCGATGGACGAGCGTCACGGTCGGGCACACTTCGGCCAGCAACAGCGCATTCTCCGCCGCCGCATCGCCGCCGCCGACGACGCACACGTCGCGCCCGGCGAGCAGCGAGCGGTCGCGCATCACGGAATCAACCACGCCGCGCCCCGCCAGTTCGGCCTCGCCCGGAATCCCCAGCCGCCGCCGCCTGACGCCCGTGGCGAGCATGAGGCCGATTGACTGCAACTCTTCGCCGCTCTTGAGCGCGACGCGCTTCGTCTTCAGGTCAACCCGCTCAATCTCGGTTTGAGTCCACAGGTCGAACCCGGCGTCCGCGACTTGTGCGGCGAAGATGTCGCGCAACTCGCGCCCGTTCGCCGCGCGCAGGCCGAGGTAATTATTGACGGGGTTGTAGACGTTCAGCAGTTGCCCGCCCACCTCCGCGCCCGCTTCGAGCACGAGCGCGTCCAACCCCAACTCATCGCACCAGAGCGCGGCCGACAACCCGGCCGCTCCCGCCCCGATGATGATCACGTCGTACATAAAAAGCTGTGTTCGGTTAATTGTCAGTAGTCAGTTGTCCGTGGTCAGTTGTCCGTGGTCAGTTGTTGAGTTGAATCTTTAGCCGCTGCTATGGGAATCAGGAAACAACGGACAACTGACCACGGACAACTGACCACTCCAACGAGTTTTCAGAACTTTTCAGGCGGAAGTGTAGCAGGAATTGTTCCATTGAAGAATTGGTTCATTGATCCATCGGTTCATTGATTCAATATCTAATTTCTTCATTGAATCAATGAATCAATGGATCGATGAATCAATCCCGGCTCTCCTTTTCCTTATTGATTCCTTCGAGTTTAACGTGCTCGTTGAGGCGGGTGATAACCATCGCTTCGCGCACTTTGAAGCGGCAGGAGAGCGCGGTCTTGTCGTCGCGGTCGTGTTCGCCCGCTTCGTGATACCAGAACTGGCAGTTGGTGCAGTCGCCGTTCCAGCAGAAGTCGCCGTAGGAGATGCTGCGCATCGAGAGGAACTGGAAGCAGCGCAGCAAGCGGTTGTTCTCCGGCACTTCGACGCGGCGGCCGAGAACTTCAATCGTCACCAAATGCTCGTATGGCTCAAACAGTTCGCTGTCAATCAAGAGGGTTTAACTCCGCCCTTCCCGCCGGCCTTCGGTAAAACTTTGCGCGGGAGTATAACCGTAAAAAGCCGTGCATCGTCAACAGTCGCCGGATAAAACCAGTTAGGCGTCGCACTCTGTATCACAACGACGAAAAAAGCACTTGATATTAAATGAACCGTATAGCTATAATCCCCACCGGTTGCTCAAGTCTCTTCACTCTCACGAAGCGTTGACCGGATTTCAACTCACATTAGCCGCCTGGCCTGATAAATATCTCACTTCAGGAAAAATAAGGAATTTCTCACCATGAAACACAGTGCAATGAAGCGCTTACTCCCAGGTAAGCGTGTGCGTTATGTCGTTGTCATGCTGATAGCGGGTTGCGCCGCTGTTTTAATGACCAGCGTGTGGCGCTCATCGGCGGTTAAAGATACCGATAAAATTACGACGAATCACGAGTTTCATTTGCGTGTGCGTGATGGTGTCGGGCGTGAAGTCGAGCTGCCGGCACGCGGAAACTCTTCAGGGCAAATTCGTGCCGCGGTAAATTCCGTGGCAACATTTATAGAACGACGCTCGGGCGTCAGGTTAAGTGGCGCGACGAAAAACAGATTATCGGAAATAGAAGAACTCGCTCTGAGCGGCACCGCGCGTCCCCTAACTTCAGACGAACTTAGCGACCTTATCACAGCCACTGTATTAGAACGCCTGTCCGTCCTCTCCGAACAAGAAATTGCTCACGTTGACGATACCTTGCGAGGCTTCAAAGCCCCGAGCTTACCGAGAGGTTTCAACCGCAACTTTAAGTTGCCCGGCGGCATCGTGTTTGCGGGAACGCCCTCTGAAAAAACCATAACCCGATTGAAAGCAGTTCGAGATCAACTTGGCACTCCCGCCGGCGATGTCTTTCAAGGTCTGGCACGCGGATTTGTAAAAGACCGGGTACAGGGGAGGGCGCGATACCTGAGCAAATCCGTTCCGGAAAAATTCGGGAACATGTGGGATACAGTCAATGACAGGGAAGGGGCTGCGGCTGACGGCGGTATTACGCCGCTGCAAGCTGTCCTTATTGCTTATTCACTCGCCAGCGACGACTATTTATCTGACGATGAGATTTCGCTGGGAAGGCGCATGAAAAGTCTTCAGGCAACTGCCACCCGAATAAGTGGAGAGCCGTACCCTGATCCTTCCGGACATCGCGCCTACGGAGTTAACGGGTATCTTTTCTCATCGCCACTTGATGTTGTGTTTGATGAGCAAATCATAAATCGCCTGTTCGACGGTATTGAAAAGAAGTGGGCAGCGTAAGGAAATTACGTGTTAGCTCGCTCTTATCCTGCGATGTGCCTGGTAGTTGCCTGCGATCAAAGTTGCCCCATGTCTGGTAGCCCGAATACGACGTATTTTTACAGCTACAATGACAATGGCACCATTCACTCGGGACATTTCACAACAAACGAAAACGGAACCGCCGAAATCACCGATGTATCTTCAAATGTTGATTGCTCGAAGATAACATTCAGGGAAGGTTCTAAAATTGCACTGGAGGAGTCGGCACAAGAGTGATCCTCAGCGAAGCACGCTCATTAAATTTTTGTCCAACACTATTAGCAGGAAGCTGCGCCGGGGGAGTTAATCGCTCCCCTTATTTTTTATAAAAACCGCTGACCGCTGACCTACCTTGAGCCAAACTCCCCGGCAAACGCTTGTCACCTAATCGCCCGGTAAAGTAAATTTCAGAACTTTTCTTTCCTTCCGGCTCCCTAGCTTTTCGCGGGCAGCAGATTAAGGCGGGGTTCTGCGCATCTATTGTTCACCATTTACCATTTACCATTTGCGGCTGCTAAACTATGCGCGCGAAGGGAGGTTGAACTTAAACATGGGAATCGTAATGTATGTAAAGCCGGGCTGTCCTTATTGCCAGCAGGCGCGCGATCATTACAACTCGCAGGGTGTGGCGTTCACGGAGTACGACGCGCAAAACGACCGCGCCCGCCGCGCGGAGATGTTCGCTTATTCTGACAACGACCCGACCGTGCCGTGCATCGTCGAAGACGGCCGGTACGTCGGTTCGGGTTGGGGCACGCCTCCGCGCGGTTGAACGGTGCACGACTAGAGTCCGGCCGTGCGCCGGGCGAAATTGACGGGTCGAGGTTAAGGGGGAAAGGTAAAGGGAAAACATGCGCGGCGGCGACGATTTTTCTTCTCCTTACCCCTTCCCCTTTACCCTTTCCCCTTTTTATCTTTGCCATCCCCCCCACCTTCGGAGTTAAGATAGTAACCATCAATGTTAGGTTCAACTCTGCTCAACTACCGGATCACGGAAAAACTCGGCTCAGGCGGGCAAGGCACAGTTTACAAAGCCGTCGACACCAGACTCGGACGCACGCTCGTCCTCAAAGTGCTCTCGCCCGAATTGACCTCCCGCGAATCCAATCTCAAACGTTTCGAGCGCGAAGCCCAGCTCGCTTCTTCGCTCGACCACCCGAACATCTGCATCATCTACGGCCTGCACGAAGAGGGGGGCTTGCACTTCATCACGATGCAGTACATCGCCGGGAAGAACGTGCGCCAACTCGTCAAAGGCCGCCCGCTCGAACTGCGCAGCGCGATCTCGATCAGCATGCAGGTGGCCGACGCGCTCGCCGCCGCCCACGCGTGCGGCGTCATCCACCGCGACATCAAGGCGGGCAACGTGATGGTGACCAAAAGCGGCACCGCCAAAGTGCTCGACTTCGGTCTCGCCAAACTGCTCGACGAACACAAGCCGAGCGGCAAGTCCGACCAGCACCTGACCGAAATGGGCGTGCCCTACGGCACGGCCACCTATGCCGCGCCCGAACAGGCCACGGGCGCGCACGTCGATCATCGCGCCGACATCTTTTCCACGGGCGTCCTGCTCTACGAGATGCTCGCGGGCATCTGGCCGTTTCAGGGCAAGACGAACGTCGAGGTGCGCTACGCCGTCCTGCACGACACGCCCGCGCGCATCGAAGAATTCCGGCAGGACGCGCCGCCGCGCCTGCAAGAGATACTCGACCGCGCGCTCGCCAAAGACCCGAAGGATCGCTACCAGCGCGTCGCCGAACTGCGCGACGAACTGCGCTCCGTCAAACGCGAACTCGCCGCGGCGGGCGCGGCCACGCTCGACACGACCGACGAGTTTGAACCCGTCGCGCCGCGCCACCAATCGAGCAACAACTCCTTCGGCCGCACCTTCCGTCGCTGGCTGCGCAACATCACCGGCACGGAGACGCCGACGAGCGCGCAGTCAACCTCCGCGCCGCCCGCTTCGCGCAACCCCTCCACCGCGCCGCACCGCTCCGACAATGAGACGCAGCAGACGGCGAACATCACCGACACCGCGCAGAAGTCCATCGCCATTCTTCCCTTCCGCAACTTGAGCGGCGACACGGAAGTCAGCTTCTACGAGTTCTCGCTCGCCGATGCCGTCATCACGGAACTGGCGCGCCTGCGTTCGCTCGTGGTGCGCCCCTCGTCTCTGATCGTGAAATATCAGGGGCAGGAGCGCGACCCGCGCGAGATCGGCGAGGAGTTGAGCGTGGGCGCGGTGCTCGCCGCCAGTTTCCTGCGCGCGGGCGATAAGCTCAGGGTCAACGCGCAATTGCTCGACGTGGCTTCCGGCGACCTCCTCTGGTCTGACCGCATTGACGCGACCGCCGACGACATCATCGCCGTGCAGGACACCATCGCGCAGCGCATCGTCGAGGGCTTGCGCCTCGAACTGAGCACGGCCGAGCGCGACAAACTCGCCACGCCCGCCACCGCCAACTCCGACGCCTATAACCTCTACCTGCGCGGGCGCGATTTGATGGGGCATTACATCTATCACACGCTCGCCAACGAAGATGTCGAAGCCGCCATCGAGAACTTCAAACGCGCCATCGAACTCGACCCCAATTTCGCCCTGGCCCATTGCGCGCTCGGCGGCTGCTACGCCAACCGCGTCATTAAATCAATGGGCGACTTCGAGGACTACGAGCGCGCCGAAGAAGCCTTCCGCAAGGGTCTGGACATCGACCCGAAGATCATGGAAGCGCGGATGCACATGGTCTTCATCTATCTGGCGCGCGGCGAGAAGGCGAAGGCGAGGGCGGCCGTCGAGAATTTGCGCCACGAAGCCACGAACGATGTCGGCGTGCAGTTCGTCGCCTCCTATCTCTATCGTCTCGACGGCGACTACGAACGCTCTCTGCGTAGTCTCGACCGCATGCTCAGTCTCAACCCGGCCGAGCGCGTCGTCGTCAGTTACAACCGCGCGCGCATCCTGATGTATCAGGGACGCATGGACGACGCCATGCGCGCGCTCGACGAAGGCGCGCAAATCGAACCCGACCACCCCTTCGTCCGCACGTTTCGCGCCGTCGCCTTCTACCGGCAGGGGCGCGCGGCGGAGGCGGCGGAAATTTTGCGCGACGTGCTCGACACGCACCCGGAAATGGACGGCATCCGCCCGCACTACGCCATCGCCTTGAGCAAACTCGGTCAGCACGAGGCGGCGCGCGCGCAGTTGACGGAACGCGTCAAGGAGGTGGCCGAAGCGGATCACGACGCGCCCTACTGGATCGCGACGGCCTACGCCGTCGAGGGCATGCGCGATCAGGCGTTCAAATGGTTGGAGCGCGCCATCAATCGCGGCAACGAGAATTTGCCGTGGTTCAGGGCGAACCCCGAATGGACGCCGCTCAGAGAAGACCCGCGCTTCGAGTTGTTGATGGAGCGCATCGAGAAATCACACGCGCAGGCGCGCGTCGGGGTGGAATAAGATGTAAGACGCCACGAGCGGAACGGAACGGAAGCGACATGAAAACCTTCGTCATCGGCGACGTACACGGGCGGCGCGCGCAGTTGAATCGAATCATCGAGATGATTCCGCGCGACCCTGAGCGCGACATGCTCGTCCTGCTCGGCGACATCATCGACCGCGGCGAGGACGTGCCCGGCACGGTGGCGGACGTGTTGCAACTCCGCGACGAGCAGCCCGAACGCGTGCTCTGCCTGCGCGGCAACCACGAGCAGATGTTGCTCGACTTCATCGATGAGAGCGCGACGCTCTGGCTGCACGCGGCCGTGGGCAGCGAATGCACCTTCGAGCAATACACGGGCAAACCCTTAAGCGTGCGCAGCGAGCAAGACTTCGCCACGCTCCGCGCCGAGTTCACGGCCGCCGTCCCGCCCGCGCAGATCGAATTTTTTCGCACGCTCCCGCTCTTTCACGAAGACGATTACGCGCTCTACGTTCACGCCGGTTTGCCGGGCGGCGCGCACCCGCGCGACACGCCCGCGCAGCATCTCCTCTGGTCGCGCGACGGGAACTTCTTTCGCCACTACACGGGCAAGCCCTGCGTCTTCGGCCACACGCCCGCGCCCCTCCTCCCCTTGCGCGGACGCCTCGGCCGCCACGGCATCTATATCTCGCACAGCGCAATCGGCATCGACAGCGGCTACATCCACACGTCGCCCCTCAGTTGTCTCCAACTCCCCGATTGCATGCTCTATCAGGCCTTCGCCGACGGCCACACCGCCACGCACCATCTCACCGCCTTCATGCCCGAACCGCTGAAGACCATGCAGCGCAGGGTGGCGACGATTTAAAGCGGACGGGCGCGGTACTCGACCGAGTTGACGAAACCGTGAACCATGACGCGGTAGCCGTCGCCGCGGTTGATGACGCGCATCCAGTTCTGGAAACCCTCTTCTTCGGGGTCGCGCTTGAGGTAGCCGAAGTATTGCATGGTGACGAACGCGCCGTTGTATTCGGCCGTCTCGACGTTCGGATGCTCGGCAACGGCGCGCAACACTTGCGCGTGCGTGCGACGGTTCTCGCGCAGGTCGGCTTCGAGCGTGGCGCGCGTCACGTCGCCCGTGAGCGTCACGCCCGTGTTCGCCTCAAGCCGGGCGACGTAATCGCCCGTCGTCGTGCCGCCCGCGAAATAGGCCGCGCGGAAGTCGTTGCGCTCCGTCCAGGCCTGCGCGAAGGCGTCTTTGCCGGCGTCAATCTCGGCGAGCGTCTGGCCGCCGATGCGCGCCGTGTCGCGCACGAACTCGGCGTAGGTCGGCTTCCGGTTGAAGCTCACGCGGTAGAAGCGATAGACGAAATAGCCTCTCATCTGAAACTCTTGCGAGCGGAAGAAGGCCGACGAGATCGTGACGCGGTCGCAAGTCTCGTCGCGGTTGATGTCGGGACAGCGATTCCAGACGCCGACCCACGCCTCCCGACCCGCCGGTTCGGGTTCGCGGCCGAGGAAATCGAGATAATGCATCCGCACGAAGAAGTCCGGCTCGTCAATCGGGTTGGGGCGCGTGTCGGGCGTCGTCTCGGCCGTGTCGTTGTCCGTGATGGTGACGTAGGCGGCGGGCAACAGGCCGCCGGTCGCGCCCGTCGCGTTCGTGAGTTGGAGGGTGAAGACGTGATCGCCCTCGACGTAGGCGTCGTCGATGAGCGGGACGCTGATCGCCTTCCGCGCTTCGCCCGGCGCGAAATGGAGCGTGCCCGTCGTCCTGATGTAATCCGAACGCTCGGAGGCGCGGCTCCGCTCGCAAGACACGCTGTTGTCGGCACAGGGAGGCACTTCCCGCGTCTCGAACTCGACGGTGGACGCGCGCGTCAGGTCGCCGAGCCGCGTGACGACGAGCGCATCGCCGCCCTGCCCGCCCTCGCGCACGCGGTACAGGAGATTGCTCCACTGGACGGTGGTGATCGCGCGTTGCGGGATGTGCGGGTCGGGCTGCCAATCGGGGTCGTAGTCGTCGCTCTGGTTTTGCGTGAGACGGGTGAGGGCGGCGTCCTCCGGTATCCCGTAGCCGATCAGGCGGAGGTAGATTTCGCGCTGCCCGTCGCGGTCGGTGGTGAAGACGACCCGGTCGCGATCCGTCGTCTGCGCCGCATGTGTGTTCGCCCACGGGTTGCTCGTGAGGATGAGCGGGTTCAGACTTCCGCTCGCCGCCACGGAAGAGAGCTGCGGGAAGGTCGTGACGACGTTGGGGAACGCGGTGGAAGTGTAGACGAGGCTCTGCCCGCCGGGCGACCACGTGGGGCCGCTCGCCTGCGGCGGGTAGGAGAAGGAATTGAAGGGCAGCGGGTTCTGAGCGACGCACGTTTTCCCGGTGCCGTCGGCGTTGATCACGAAGAGTAAAAACCTGACTCCGACTTCCGGGTTGGGCGACGGCACGCGGCCGACGTAGGCGATGCGCGTGCCGTCGGGCGACCACGCCGGGTCGGCGACTTCCGTGCTTCCTTCGAGGATCGGACGGCGTGTGCCGCTGCCGTCGGCGTTGACGACGACGAGGCCGGACGTTTCGCCCATCGCGCTGCCGACAAAAACGAGCTTCGTCCCGTCCGGCGACCACGCCGGGTCGTAGACGCGATAATCGCTAGAAGTGTTGTCGAAGTTCGTCACGGCGCGGACGTTCCCGCCGTCGGCGTCCATCACGTAGATGTTCGAGCGGCCGCTGCGATCACTGGTGAAGGCGATGCGCGCGCCGTCGGGCGACCAGACGGGCGTGGCGTCCTTCGCCGGGTGGTTCGTGAGGTTGGTCTGGTTACTGCCGTCCGACTCCATCAAGTAAATTTCCGCGTTGCCGTCGCGCCCGCTCGTGAAGACAACTTTATTCTCGCTGCCGATGAGCGGCTGCCACGCGGGCTGGCTGTCGATGATGCGTGTGTTGGGAGAGAGCTTGTAGAAGTCTGTGCCGTCGAGATTGGAGACGCCGATGTCGGCGGACAATTCATCATGGGTGCGGAAGACGATCTTCTTCCCGTCCGGCGACCACGCCGGTTCGTAACGAGCGATTCCGTCGAGCCGCGCGAAGTTGCTGCCGTCGGGCGCGATCAGGTAAGCCTGATTGACGGGGCCGTTCCGGTACGGCTCTCCCTCGAACATGATGCGCGCGCCGTCCGGCGACCACTTAGGCGCACCGATGCCGATAACCGCGGTCTGATCCAGAATCTTCCTCTGATTGCCGCCCCCGGCGTTCATAATGTAGAGGCCGGTGCCGGCGGCGGATTGCCTCTCCCCGGAGACATAAGCGATCTGCGCGCCGTCGGGCGACCACGTCGGGTCGGCATCGGGCGCGGGAGTGTTCGTCAGGTTCGTCTCGCCGCTGCCGTCCGCGTTCGCAACGTAAATGTCCGATACGTTGTTGCGGCGGGCGGAGTAAGCGAGTTTAGTCCCGTCGGGCGACCAGGCGGGAGAGCGGGCGGCGACGATGGGCAAGCTAATCTGGTTGCTCCCGTCCGCATTCATCACGACCAACTCCGGTTCCGCGCCGCCGGAATCGAGACGGGTGAAGACCAGCTTCGCGCCGTCGGGCGACCAGGCGGGCGACGCCACGACCGATTGCGGGGTGTTCGGCGTCAGGTTGGTGGGGTTGCTTCCGTCTGGATTGATCACCCAGATGTCGCCGTTACTAACGTAGGCGATTTTGCCGTTGACACGGCGTCGCCGGGCGGCCGGCGGCGCGGCGGTTGTCGGCGCGGGCGAGACGAGAGGCGCGCTCGCCGCGGCGGCCGTCAGGCGCGCGGTCGTCGTCAGGCAAAACATCGAACTCACGGCGACGAGGAGAAGACAGGCGCAGAGCGCGGCCTCCTGTTTCAGATCACGGACGATCTGCTGGACGTGACGGCCACGGCCGAGGCTTTGGGCAAGACGCCCGGCAAAGACGCCCGCGCGCAGAAGGCCACCTACCCCGCGCTCCACGGCCTGGAGGACGCGCGCGAACGCGCCCGCGCCGTCTACCGGCAAGCCCTCGACGCGCTCCCGGCGGGCGAACAGAGCGCGCCCCTGCTCCGCTCAATCGCGCGCCTCATCCTCGAACGCCGCGCCTGAACTTTCTTGACACTCCCGCGCGGCAGACAACATAATCAGCGCGCTGAAACAGCGTTTGCGTGCGTCGTCGCACTCGTCCGAAACAATCGTCGAAGAGACCCCCGAACGTCTCTCCCGGACTGTCGGACAAAACGAAATTTCTCACCTACGCCGCCGCCATAGGTGCGCCGGAGAATTAAGTGTACCTTCAGAGAACTAAAAGAAGTTTGCCCGCCGCGCTCTGCGCCTGTCTTCTCCTCGTCGCCGTGAGTTCGATGTTTTGCCTGACGACGACCGCGCGCCTGACGGCCGCCGCGGCGAGCGCGCCTCTCGTCTCGCCCGC
>DASQNL010000195.1:0-13429 GCA_035644995.1 Pyrinomonadaceae bacterium
GTCGGCGTTCCGCAGTTTGTTGACGCCTTCGGAGACGATCCGCAATGCATCAATGTCGAGGCCGGAATCAGTCTCGTCGAGCACGGCGAGTTTCGGTTCGAGCACGGCCATCTGCAAAATCTCGTTGCGCTTCTTCTCGCCGCCGGAGAAGCCTTCGTTGACCGAACGCGACATGAGTCCGGCGTCCATCTCGACGATCTTCGCACGCTCCTTCAACAGGTCTTTGAATTCGAGCGGGTCGAGTTCCTCCTCGCCGAGGTGCTTGCGCTTCTCGTTATAGGCGAGACGCAGGAATTGCGCGTTCGACACGCCCGGTATTTCCACGGGATATTGAAAGGCGAGGAAGACGCCCTCGCGGGCGCGCTCGTCGGGTTCGAGTTCGAGCAGATTTTTTCCGTCGAACAACACCTCGCCGCCCGTCACCTCGTAGGAGGGATGTCCCGCCAGCACTTTCGCCAGCGTCGATTTCCCCGACCCGTTCGGCCCCATGATGGCATGCACCTCGCCCCGCTTCACCGTCAGGCTCACGCCCCGCAGAATGTCCTTGCCCTCGACCCTCGCATGTAAATCACGAATCTCTAACACGATAAATTTACTCCGTAAATATAGAGGCTAGAGGTTAGAGGTCAGAGGTTAGTAAAAACCAGCGCTCGCCCTTTTAACTGACCTCTGACCTCTAACTTCTGACCTCTATTGCTTAACCCACGCTGCCTTCCAGTTTCATGCCGAGCAGGCGTTGCGCTTCGACGGCGAACTCCATCGGGAGTTCGCGGAATACGTCTTTGCAGAAACCGTTGATGATGAGCGAGACGGCGTCCTCCTGCGAGATGCCGCGCTGGCGCAGGTAGAACAACTGCTCCTCGCTGATGCGTGAGGTGGTGGCCTCGTGCTCGACCTTGGCCGTGTTGTTCGACACCTCGATATAGGGAAACGTGTTCGCGCCGCATTTATCACCGATCAAAAGCGAGTCGCACTGCGTGTAGTTGCGCGCGCCCTCCGCCCCGGCCAGCACTTTGACGAGGCCGCGATAACTGTTGTTCGACTTGCCCGCCGAGATGCCTTTGGAGACGATGTTCGAGCGCGTGTTCCGGCCGATGTGGATCATCTTCGTGCCCGTGTCGGCCTGCTGCGCGTGATTGGTGAGCGCGACGGAATAAAACTCGCCGATGGAGTTGTCGCCTTGCAGGATGCACGAAGGGTACTTCCAGGTGATGGCCGAGCCGGTCTCCACCTGCGTCCAGGAGATTTTCGAGTTGCGGCCGCGACACGCGCCCCGCTTCGTGACGAAATTGTAAATGCCGCCCTTGCCCTCTTCGTCGCCCGCGTACCAGTTCTGCACGGTCGAATACTTGATCTCGGCGTCGTCCAAAGCGACGAGTTCGACGACCGCCGCGTGCAGTTGATTCTTGTCGAACTTCGGCGCGGTGCAGCCTTCGAGATAGGAGACGTGCGCGTTCTCTTCGGCGATGATGAGGGTGCGCTCGAACTGCCCGGACTCCGAATTGTTGATGCGGAAATAGGTGGACAACTCCATCGGGCAGCGCACGCCCTTCGGGATGAAGACGAACGAACCGTCGGTGAAGACCGCGCTGTTCAAGGCCGCGAAGTAGTTGTCGTTCGTCGGCACGACCGTGCCGAGATACTTCTTGATGAGTTCAGGGTATTCGTGCACGGCCTCGGAGAACGAGCAGAAGATGACGCCGTGCTTCTTCAGCTTCTCCTTGTAAGTCGTCGCCACGGAGACCGAATCGAAGACGGCATCAACCGCTACGTTCGCCAGTTGCTTCTGCTCGGTCAGAGGAATGCCGAGCTTCTCGAACGTCTTGATCAACTCAGGGTCTACTTCGTCCATGCTCGCCAGCGTGGGCTTCTGCTTGGGCGCGCTGTAGTAAATGATGTCCTGATAATCAACCTTCGGATAGGTGATGTTCGGCCAGCGGTCAGGCTCCTCCATCTTCAGCCAGTTGCGATAGGCTTTCAGACGGAATTCGAGCATGAACGCCGGCTCGTTCTTCTTCTCGGAAATAAGCCGGATCGTCTCTTCACTCAATCCGCGCGGGATCATGTCCGATTCGATGTCGGTCACGAAACCGTACTTGTATTCTTTGTTGGTCAGTAATTCGATTGAACTCATCTTTGTCTCTTCTTCAACCCTTAAACTTAAACTCGATTCCGACGGAGTTTCGTCCTCATCTCTCTAAGCCCGCTTGTGCGTCGTTTGCTCCGACCGCGAACTGATCTGGTGCAAGGTCGTCTCGACGTTCGACTCCGTGCCCAGAAGCTGCGCCAGCGTGATGCTCGCCATCGCCCGCCGCACCACATCGTGCAGGCCGACGATCACGGGGCGGATGCCGCAGTTGCCCGTGTGGACGCAGGTGTCGAGGATGCCCGTGTAGCTGTTGCAATGGCTCGCCAGCACATCCTCGTCGAGCACCTTGATGATTTCGTCCAGGTGTATCTCGGAAGCCGCGCGCGCCAGACGGTAGCCGCCCTTCGTGCCGCGAATCGAAGAGACCAGCCCGGCCTTGTTCAAAATCCAGAGCAACTTGCCCGCGTTCGCCGTCGAAATGCCCTCGCGCTCGGCGATCTGCGTGAGCGTCAGGTATTCGCCCGCGCCCAGCGGCGCGAGTTGCAGGAGGCAGCGCAGCCCGTATTCTTCCTGTGCGGAGACTTTCATGTAAACCGCTCCCACATCAGCAATTACCAAGGTACGGAGTGATTATACGGATACCTTACTTTTTAGTCAAGATTAGGTGAGAGGACGCGTGCGGGCGTCCCACACAGCCGCCGGAAGAAGATTGACCGCCCTTCCGCCCGGCGTTACAATCGCCACGCGCTCGTCCGTATCGCTCGTCAAAGTTACCTGTAGTCTCCCGACCCGCAGCCGCAGCCGCCACCGCGAACCCCCATGTCTATTTTCAAAAAACTTTCCTTCGCGCCCTACCTCCTGCGCCGCTGGTACTGGATGTTCGCCATCCTGTTGACGCTCGTCATCTGGGGCTTGCTCGCCCTCGCGCTCAAGCCCATCGAAGACCGCGCCGGAACTTACGCGACGCGCCCCTACGGTTACCTGACCGGCCTGGAGGACACCGCGCTGGACGTGCTGTTCCAACTGCGCGACGTGCGCCAACCCGAACTGCGCGAGCGCGGGCGCAACGAGCCGATCACGATCATCGAGGTGGACGAGGAATCGATCAAAGAGTCGAACGTGCGCCTGCAAAAGTGGCCGCGCAGTTGGTACGCGCGTCTGATCGACCGCGCCGCGGGGGGCGGCGCGAACACCATCGGGCTTGACCTTTATTTGAGCGAAGCGGGCGGCATCTCTGCGGAGGACAAAGCGGCGGATCAATGGATGGTGGAATCGCTCGCGGTCGCGGGCAACGTCGTGCTCGCGCAGAAGCTCGAAGCGGGCGGTTCTTCGTCCATCACGCCGTTGCCGATGTTCGCCGCCAACGCCTATCTCGTCGGCTTCGTAGACCTCCCGCACGAAGGCGACCGCTTCGTGCGCGTCGGCCAACTCTCCCGAATCGTGTCGAAGCCCGACGGCACGTTCGACGAGCATTTCAGTTTCGCGACGCAGCTCGCGCGCGGCTTCACCGAGCAGGCGTTTGAAGCCGTCCCCGGCCGGAATCAGGTCAAGCTCGGCGAGCGCGTGCTGCCGCTGCGCAACGATCTCAACTTGCAAGTAGACTTCCGCGGCCGCTCGCCCGCCTTCACGCGCGTCTCGGCCAGAGACATCTTGTGCGAGGATTTTCAACGCGACTCCGCCCCGCAACTGAATTGCGCCGGGCGGCCGGAACTCTCGAACGAACTCTTCCGCGACCGCATCGTGCTCATCGGCGCGACCAACAACGACGCGCCCGACCTCTTCACGACGCCCTACTATCTGCCCAAGCAAGTGGCGCGGCCGCTCCTGCAAATGTTCGACCGGAACTTGCCGACGCTGCCGAAGTTGATGCCGGGCATCGAAGTCCACGCCAACATTCTGGCGACCATCCTCAACGGCAAACACCTCGTGCGCCCGTCTTACCGGCGACAGTTGTTGATGCTGCTGCTGCCGCTCGCGCTGGTGGCGGGGGCGATCTTCTGGCTGCGCGCGATGTGGGGATTTCTGGTGACGGTGTTAGTGGCGGCGGCGACGCTCGCACTCGCTTCGTGGGCGTTCAACGTCCACGGAATCATCCTCCCGCTGGCGAGCGCGGAACTCGGACTCCTCGGCATGCTCGCCCCTTCCGGTTTCCTGCTGCGCTACGCGCACGAGCGCGCGGTGCGCGACGAAACGGAGGCCGAGCGCGCGGCCATCATGGACATCTTCTCGAAATGCGTTTCGCCCGAAGTGGCCGACGCGCTCTGGCAGCAGCGCGGCGACCTGTCCATCGCGGGCGAGCGGCGCATCGTGACGCTCATCTTCACCGACATCCGCGGCTTCACCACGCTCTCCGAGTCGGTTGATTCGGCCGTGGTCGTCGAGTGGTTGAATGAGTATTTCAGCCGGATGCACCGCATCGTCACGTCCTACGGCGGCCACATCAACAAGTTCATCGGCGACGGGCTGATGATCGTTTTCGGCGCGCCCATTGATCGCGGTCAGAAGCTCGAAGCGCGGGCGGCCGTCGCGTGCGGGCTGGAGATGCTGGCCGAAGTGGAGCGCATCAATGAGGAATGGAAGACCAAAGACCGGCCGCAGATTGCCATCGGCGTCGGCGTCCACACGGGCGAAGCGACGTGCGGCGTGGTGGGCGCGGAAGGCCGCCTCGAATACACCATCATCGGCGATACCGTGAACCTCTCGGCACGACTCGAATCGACGACCAAAGAGAAGGGCGTGCCGATTCTGATCAGCGACTCGACCGCCGCGCTGCTAGGGGTCGACTACGAAATGCAGCCGCTCGGCGACGTGAAGGTGAAAGGCAAGAACCAGAGCACGGAAGTTTTCACGGTGAAGAAGAACACGCGGAAGCCGGACGCGGTTGCGGCCAAAAAGCCCGAATCGCAGGCGACCGTTTGAGTTATGACCTAAGTCTTTAGTTCTTACTTCTTCTAAATCGATAATTGGAAGGATTTGCGTTATGAAACGTCAATATACTCTCATTGTGTGGCTTCTCGCGGCTTGCACCGTAATAGCCCAAACACCTGAAGAAAAGAGAATCTCTGAAAATCTTGAGCAAGAAATACTAAAGGTAGATGGGGAGTTGCTTGATGCCATTTGGCGTGCCGACGTAAAGATGCGCGAGCGAATCGCCGATGACGCTCTTATCTACACCACATATTATGGCTCCGTTCTCAATAAGGCCGAATGGATTGCACACGTCGGAAAATCCGCTCCTGCAAGTTCCAGACAAATCCGGGACGACCTTCGCATTCGCATCTCAGGAGATACGGCTATTGTTAGTGGAAGGGTTACGGTAAAAATAGAGAACCCCCACAGTACGGGGAGAATCCAATCTCGCTATACGAATGTTTATGTTAAGCGGCAAGGTGAGTGGAAACTAATCGCCGCACAAGTTACGGAAGTAAAGAAGCAACTGCGTGACTTCTACAACATTGATAAGGAGAGTGGAAAGCCCTGATGCTAAAGCATCATAAATCGCACGCATCCATTCCGCCTGAGAGTATGGCTCTCAAGCTGTTTCCCTGCGATGTGGAGCGGATGTCACACGCGGCGGGCAGCGCAAGACGCTAAGATTTTCTTTCGCGGTCAATCCCCTCACTTCCGCCACTCGTCAATTAAGGAGGCGACCAGACCCGTCCAGCCCGTCTGGTGCGATGCGCCGAGTCCCATGCCGGTGTCGCCGTTGAAGTATTCGTAGAAGAGGATGAGATCGCGCCAGTGCGGGTCGTCTTGAAACTTCGCGTACCAGCCGTGGGCGGCGCGGCGGTTGTCTGCGTCGCGCGTGAACAGGTTGATGAGACGGTCGGCGAAGCCCTGCGCCATGTCGTTGAGCGTCACGTTGGGTTCGCCTTCCACGGGACTCTCGATCTCGAACTTCGCCCCGTAAGCCTTGCCCACTTTGCGCAACGACTCGATCATCATGAAAGAGGTGGGAAACCAGACGGGGCCGCGCCAGTTGGAATTGCCGCCCTTCAACATCTCGACCGACTCGGCCGGCTCGTACCCCACCTGCGCGCCGCCGAAGTGAAACGGGTGTCGCTCGTGATATTTCGACAGGCTGCGCAGGCCGTAGTCGGAGCGAAACTCCTGCGGATCCCAGATGCGTTCCAAGAGGTGGCGCATCTGTTCTTCGTTGACGATGGCGAGAACGTAGACGCGCTCATCGTCGTGCTCGACGATCTGGACGCAACTCTGCACGATGTCCTGCCGGTTCTCGATGAACCAGAGCATTTCGCGGTGGAACTGCGTGAAGGGCTTGATCCAGTTCTCTTCCAGCCGCTCGATGGCGTAGAGCGGGATGAGGCCGACGAGCGAGCGCACGCGAAACTTGTGGTGCTCGCCGTTCGGGTAGCTCAGCACGTCGTAGAAGAATTTGTCTTTCTCGTCCCAGAGTTGATAGCCGACGCTGCCCATCTTCTTCATGGCCGCGCCCACGTAGACGTAGTGCTGGAAAAACTTGGTGGCGAGAGCTTCGTAGGCTTCGTTTTCCTTCGCCAGTTCGAGCGCGATGCGCATGAGGTTGAGGCAAAACATGCCCATCCAGCCCGTGGCGTCGGACTGTTCGAGGCTCGCGCCGTCGGGGAGTTCGTGGCTGCGGTCGAGCACGGTGATATTGTCGAGGCCGAGGAAGCCGCCCTCGAAGACGTTGTTGCCCTCGCTGTCAACCTTGTTGACCCACCACGCGAAATTGATCAGCAACTTGTGGAAACACTTTTCGAGAAAGAGGCGGTCGGCCTTCCCCGTGGCGACGCGATCCATGTTGTAGATGCGCCACACAGCCCACGCGTGGACGGGCGGGTTGAGGTCGGAGAACTCCCACTCGTAGGCCGGAATCTGCCCGTTCGGATGTTGGAACTGTTCAAAGAGCAGCAGCCATAGTTGCTCCTTCGCAAACTCCGGGTCAACGAGGGCGAACGGCACGCAATGGAAGGCCAAGTCCCACGCGGCGAACCAGGGGTATTCCCATTTATCAGGCATCGAGAGCACGCGCATGCTCTTGATGTGCATCCAGCGGTGGTTGCGGATGCGGCGGCGCGAGGCGGGCGGCGGGTGCGCCGGGTTGTCGCCCTCGAACCACGCGCGCACGTCGTAGATATAAATCTGCTTGCTCCACAGCATCCCCGCGAACGCCTGTCGCTGCACGAGCCGCTCGTCCTCGCCCGCCTTCGCCGGGTGAATCGAGTTGTAGAACTCGTCGGCCTCCGCGCGCCGCCGGTTGACGATCTCGTCCACGTCCGCGAGCGGCCGATGCAAACGCTCGTCCGTCAGGCGCAGTTTCAACACGACCGACTCTCCGGCCGGGACGTTCAACTCGTAATACAGGCACGCCTTCGTCCCGTTCTGTTCGGGGTTGACCGTCGCTTCGCCGTTGATCAGGTGGCGGTGGAATCCGTCCTTGACGTAAGGCTTGCGGCTCTCGGCGTGCGCGCCCCAGACGCGCGCGGCGTTCGTCTCGTTGTCGGTGAAGAGTGGGCGGCCGCGCGCGTCGCCGTAGAGATGGCGCGTGCCGAGGCAATATTTGTAGGGCAGTCCCGGCAGCCCGCACGATGTCTCGTCCGAGGCAACGAGGCTCACGAAGTCTTCACCGCTCTCTCCGGCGCGAATAATCGGCTCCGCTTTCGGCTCAGGCCACCACGCCCAGATGTTGCGAAACCAGAGGTGCGGCAGCAGGTGAACGACGGCGTCTTCCGCCCCTCGATTGAAGACCTCGATGCGGATGCAGATGTCTTCGGGGGCGGCTTTGGCGTATTCGACGAACACGTCGAAGTAGCGGTCGTCGTCGAAAACGCCCGTGTCGAGCAACTCGTATTCGGGGTTGTGCCCGCCGCGCCGCGCGCGGTTCTCCGCGATCAGCCGGCTGTAGGGAAACTCGCGTTGCGGGTACTTGTACAGGTACTTCATGTACGAGTGGGTCGGCGTCGAATCGAGGTAGAAGTAATACTCCTTCACGTCTTCGCCGTGATTGGCCTCGCTCGACACCAGCCCGTAGAGCCGTTCTTTCAGGATCGGGTCTTTGCCGTTCCAGAGCGCGAGCGCGAAGCTGAGCAGTTGATAACGGTCGCAGATTCCCGCCAACCCGTCCTCGCCCCAGCGATAGGCTTTCGAGCGCGCCAGGTCGTGCGGGAAGTAGTCCCACGCCGCGCCGTCCTCGCTGTAGTCTTCGCGCACCGTGCCCCACGCGCGCTCGGAGACATACGGCCCCCACTTGCGCCACGGGTGGATGGGCAAAGTCGAAGGCTCGTGCAGACGTTCGTGTTCTTTGGTCGGCATTGGGGTTTTTAATCGTTAAGGATTGAAATCAGGTCTCACGCAAAGGCGCAAAGACGCAAAGAAAAGCGACCGGGAAAATGCTCTAACCTGATATATCTTCCTTTACGTCTTTGCGTGAGATTCATACGCGCGGATTTATCTCAATCTTCCAATATGTGACAGCTCCGCGCCTCAGCGCGTCTCGTCCAAACGCGACAACTTCTCGACGCGCTCCTGATGCCGTCCGCCGTCGAAATCGGTTTCGAGGAAAGCGCGGATCATGAGCGCGGCGAGTTCGGGTTCGATGAAGCGCGCGCCGATGCAGAGCACGTTGGCATCGTTGTGCCGGCGGGCGAGGCGCGCGGTCTCCTCGTTCCAACAGAGCGCGGCGCGCACGCCGGGCACTTTGTTGGCCGCGATGGAGATGCCGATGCCGGAGCCGCAGATGACCACCCCGCGCTCCGCCTCGCCGCTCGCCACCGCCCTTCCTACGGCCGCGCCGAAGTCCGGGTAGTCAACGCTCGCAAGGCTGTCCGTGCCCTTGTCCGCAACCTCGACGCCGAGCGCGGCGATCTCCCGCTTCGCCGCTTCCTTGCTTTCATAACCGGCATGATCGCTGCCGATGGCGACTCGTTTTGGGATCATACAAAATAGGGATGAGGGATGAGGGATGAGGGATGAACAAGAGAAGTACTCGCTTTCTCAGGTCGCTCCTTTTCATCCCTCATCCCTCATCCCTCATCCTTTCGTTTAGTTTCGCGGCGGCGGCTTCGTCGAGGAACCAGGCGAGCGCGCCCGCGCGCGGTTGAATGAGTTGTGAAGGGAGGCGAAGGGGGTCGGCCGCGCCGGAGAGGACTTCCAGCAGCCGCTCGGCCTTGCCCGCGCCCGTGACGATGAACATGACGTGGCGGGCGTGGTTGACGGCGGGCGCGGTGAGGGTAACGCGGTAGGCGTCGAGCTTTTCGACCCAGTTGGCCGTGACCCACGCCGAGCGCACGTCGAGCGCGTGCGTGCCGGGAAAGAGCGAGGCGGTGTGGCCGTCGTCGCCCATGCCGAGCAGGACGAGATCAAACTCCGGCCAGGCCGCATCGTCGCCGAAGTAGCCGCGCAGTTCGTCTTCGTAGAGGCGCGCGTTAGCGACCGCGTCGCCCTCGCCCCGCATACGGTGAACATTCTCTTCCGGCAGCGCGACGCGAGACAGCAGAGCTTCGTTCGCCATGCGATAGTTGCTGTCGGCATCGTCGGGCGGAACGCACCGCTCGTCGCCGAAAAAGATGTGGACGGCCGACCAGTCGAGTTGCGCGGCGAGGTCTGCGCCCGCGAGCAATTCGTAGATGCGCTTCGGCGTCGAGCCTCCGGCGAGGGCGACGCTGAAACGCCCGCCGGTTTCAACCGCGGCGCGGGCGAGTTCGACGAAGCGTCGGGCGGCGGCGCGCGCCGTTTCGTTCGCGTCGGCGAAGATGTGCAGTTTCGGCGTCGCCCGTTCGTCGTCCGGCATAGGCTTTCGGAAATTCGGAAGTCGTGGGTTTTAAGCGTGTTCGACGGCGCAGCGCGCCGCGCCGTAGAGCGCGGTCTTGTCGTCGAGGATGACGCGCACGGGGATATTTGAGACGAGCGCGGACATGCGCCCCTTGTCCATGAACGCGCGCATGAACGTGCCGTCTTTCAATTTCTCGATCAGCTTGGGCGCGATGCCGCCGCCGACGTAGAGTCCGCCCGTCGCTTTCAGGAGCAGCGCGAGGTTGCCCGCCATCGCGCCGTAGATGTCGGCGAAGAGGTCGAGGGCTTTAACGGCGAGTTCGGACTTGCCCGCGAGTCCGGCCTGCGCCACGACGGCCGAACTATCGCCCGCCTTGATCTCTTCGGCCAGCCAGGCGGGTTCTTCGCCGTGCTTGTGGTCGCGCAGAAAGCCGTAGATCGTGAACAGCCCCGGCCCGGAGAGCACGCGTTCGTAGCTGACGCGCCCCTTGATTTTAGCGCGCAGGTAATTCAGGAGTTCGTGTTCGATGGTCGTGCGCGGGGCGTAATCGATGTGGCCGCCTTCGGAGGCGATGGGGCGATAGTGTTGGCCGTCGTAGAACAGCCCGGCCATACCGAGTCCGGTTCCGGCGGCGATGAGGGCACGGTGTGCGCCGCGCTCCTCCTTGCCTTCGTTGAGCGTGTGCAATTGCGCCGCGCCCAAGACCTCGATGCCGTAAGCCGTCGCTTCGAGGTCGTTCAGGAGGACGACGCGTTCGAGGTTGAGAGTGGAGGCGAGCGTGCGTGCGTTGACGATCCATTTCAGGTTCGGCGTCCTGACCTGCCCGTCCTTAACCGGCCCGGCGATGCCGAAGCAGGCGTGCGTCAAGCGCGGTTTGTGCTCGGCGAGAAACTCCCCGATGATGGATTCGAGCGAGTCGTGCTTGCCGCTCGGAAAACTCCGTTGCGCGAGCGGCCTCCCGATTTTTTCCCGCTCGAAAAGGGCGACGTTCGTTTTCGTTCCCCCGATGTCTCCGGCCAGTATCATATCTTTGCCAACATATTAGTTCAGATTCGCTAAACTTTTCCGCAAAACTTCGAGCAACTGCCCGACCGATGCGACCGCCCGCTCGTAAATCTCATCGCGCGACAGAATGCTGAGTTCACGACTGAGCCGCTCGCCTTCGGACTTCGCCTCGTAGGTCACCACGCGCCCGACGGCGCGCGCGTCGCCGATCTTGGCCGAGGTCTCCAGCTTTGTCCATGCTTCATTCACGCCCACGTAAAACTCCGCGCCGGTCGAGTTCGTCTTGAGCGTGAGCGCGGCGATGTGGCCTTCGCCGCCCCTGGGGTTGCCGGTCGCGCGAAACTCGACGTTCAACCTACGCCCGCCCGCCCGCACGACCCACCGCGAGCTATCCCCTTCCCGTGCAAACTCGCCCGTCGGCTCCCATTTCAACGCCGACGCCAGCCAGCCCACCGCGAGCAGGGCTTGCGCGGCGATCTCCGTGGCGGCGGCCTCCGGCCGGTCGTATTCAACGAGCACATGATCAATCGCGTCGAGGTGCGGGCGGTAGTCGGCCACGTCCCAGAAGCTCGCGACCAGATTGCGCCAAGAGGTGAGCCGCCCCCAGTTCAAGTCGCTCGTCAACATAAACTGGCGGCGTTCGCCGATGAGTTGCGCGAGCCGCCGCATGTCTTCGTGCGGGTGGTCGAAGACGAGCGAATCGATCACGACGCGATCCGATAATTCGACGAGGCGGTTGAACAGCTTGTCTTCCTCGTGCGGAATGTCTTTCCACCAGAGGAAGACCGGCACGTCCGGCACGACCAGAGGCTCGATTGCGCTCGCCACCGTAGCCACCGCCGCGCCGCCCGCTTCTATCGTCACCTGTTCGCCGCAAACCTGTTTCGCCGCGCCCTTCGTCGCGGCCTGACAGCGCGTCGAGACGTAAGCCTCAAGTCTCGTCTCCGCCGCCTCGCGGTCGGCGATCAGCACGAGCGCGCGGCTCGGCGCATACTGCGTCACCACGTCGAGCAGCTCGTCTATCTTCGCGCGATCCTCTCCGGGCGCGGCGTAGATGATCAGGTTCAGGACGCACACGCGCGTCACGCCCGACGCTTCCGCCTCCCCCGCGTTCCGCCAACTCGCCGCCAACTCCTTCTCCAAACGCCCCACATCGATCCCCTGCGGCGCGTTCAAGGCGACGACATTCCGTTGATTTTCTGAACTCATATATTTCAAGTTTCAAGTTTCAAGTTTCAGGTTTCAGATTTCAAGTTTCAAGACCGGGGTTCTTCGTTCTTTAACTTGAAACTTGAAACCTGAAACTTGAAACTCCCTCTACGGTCTGCGCCAGCGGCGTCCGGCTTGCTCCAAGAGATCGTGCGTGGCTTGCGGCCCCCACGTTCCGGCTTCGTAGTTGGGGAAAGGGGCTTCCGCTTTCGTGGCCGCCCATTCTTCGAGGATGGGCATCACGATCTCCCAGCCGCGCTCGGTCATGTCGGTGCGCGCGTAGAGCGTGGGGTCGCCGAGGATACAGTCGAGCAGGAGCCGTTCGTAGGCTTCGGCGAGTTGGACGCCGAAGGACGCGCCGTAGCGGAAGTCCATGTTCACGTCGCGGATGCGCGTGACCTGTCCGGGCGCTTTGGCGGCCACGCGCATCGTGATGCCTTCGTCCGGCTGGACGCGGATGATGAGTTGGTTCGGCGTCATCTGCTCCATCATCTCCGAGCTGAAAAGTTTGTGCGGCGCGTCTTTAAACTGGATCGCGATCTCGGTGGCGCGCTTCGCCAGGCGTTTGCCGGAGCGGATGTAGAAGGGCACGCCCGACCAACGCCAGTTGTCGAAATACATCGTGAGCATGGCGAAAGTCTCGGTCGCCGAGTCGGGGGCGACGCCCTCTTCCTCGCGGTAGCCGGGAACGTGCTTGCCGTTGATCGACCCCGCGCCGTACTGCCCGCGCACGCCCTCGGCGCGGATGCGCTCCGGCGTGAAGCGGCGCACGGCGGTCATCGCCTTGATCTTCTCGTCGCGCACCGATTCGGAGTTGAGGCTCGCGGGCGGCTCCATCGCCACGAGCGAGAGCACCTGAAAGACGTGGTTCTGCAACATGTCGCGCACGACGCCCGCCTTCTCGTAATAGCCGCCGCGCCCTTCGACGCCGACCGTCTCGGCGTTCGTGATCTGGACGTGGTCGATGTACTGGCGATTCCAGAGCGGTTCGTAGATGCCGTTGGCGAAACGGAAGACGAGCAGGTTTTGCACCGTCTCTTTGCCGAGATAGTGATCGATGCGGTAAATCTGCGACTCGTCGAGATGTTGATGGATGTCGTGATTGAGAGACTGGGCGCTGGCGAGGTCTGTGCCGAAAGGCTTCTCGATGATGACGCGCACCCAGCCCTTCTCCCGCGGCTTCGCCAAGCCCGACCGGCCGAGTTGGCGGACGGCTTCGGCGTAGAGCGACGGCGCGGTCGAGAGATAAAAGACGCGGTTGCCCTGTGTGCCGCGCTCCGAGTCGATGCGTTCGAGCAACTCGCCGAGCTTCGTGTAGTCTTCGCCCGTGCCGATGTCCACCTTCTGATAGTGCAACCCCTGCGCGAAGGATT